>JBBQZJ010000238.1:0-3703 GCA_038207805.1 Actinomycetales bacterium
GACAAGAGCCGTCGCAGTTTCGGGAGCCAGCCGGTAGATGCCGGTTCCACTGCCCGTGATCTGAACCGTGAGGCCGCGCCACTGAAGGTCGCTCATCAGCATCACGAGCTGGTTTCGCAGCACCGAGTCGTCACCATCAACTGTCACTTCCGACGACGCCGTTAACCAATCAGCGCTGGTCAGCGTGTCCAGATCTTGGCGCAGGCGATCGGTGACGCGACTGTCGAGTCGGTCGGGCGCGTTCATGACTATCGCCAAATCATTCAGAAGGGTGTCGTGAACCGCGGCGGTGACCTTAGACCGCAAATCCTCTTCGAGGCGGGTGCGGTGAGTCTCCTCCTCGAGGCGGTCGAAGTTGGGAATTCGTCGTCGGGCAGTCACCTGAATTGAGGCCAGCACAATGTACGACACGACATAGATCGTCAACACCAACACCGGACCGTAGCCGGGGGTCGGCGGGATGCCCACCACAACCGCCACCACAATGGTTACCCCCATCGAGACGGCGAAGCCGGCAAGAATCCAGGCGAGCCCGACCAACCAGGTGGTGGCGCCGGCCGCGACCAAGACCAGTGACACCGCCGGCCTATTCAGTAGAAAAAGTGCGTCGCTCGATGCCGAAGGGACGGCCGAAATGACTGCGAGCTGATAGGTGATCGCACCAATCGCCCCGGCGCCCAAAAAGGTTGCCACCATCCAGGGGCGTGGTCGCAATGCCGCGGCGATGGCAAGCCCCAGCATGACAACGAGAATGCCCAACGGTGCCCACAGTGCTGAACCCAGCCCTCGTTCGAGCAGATACTCGATCAGAACCGGGATTCCGATCGCCAAGTTCGCAGCATTGGCCGCCCACGCACTGCGACCGGTAGCGCCGGTGATTACGCGGGCTGCGTCATCCCGGGTCAGAATCGCCAGTCGCACGCCGGGCCCGCCTACCGTGTCTGAACGTACTCGGCGAGCGCGGGATCACCGAGAATGACAACGAAGAACCCCAGGGTCAGTACGACCGCGGCAACACCACCGGCGGCAAGAGGCACCCAGAACGCGCGACGGCCCTGCGTGATCAACCGTGCCGAGAGGCCGACTGCTATCAGCAGGATGACGATGCGCGCGCCATTTTGGAACGCGCCCATCGCGTTGGCAGCCGCATCGGAGGTGAAGTCCCCGTAGCCCAGCTGCACATACGCCTCCTGAAAGATGTCGGCGAATGCAGCGAACTGTCCGTAGCGAAGCAGAACGTCAATGAGGCCCACGCCGAGCAAGAGCACGGTGAGAATGACATCGCCCGGTCGCCTAGTCGGCGGCGCTGGGGTCGACGCTGCCTCGCGTGGCTGTGGCTGCGTCGGCTCGAACTGCGCAGGCTCACTGTGGGGCTCCGAGGGAGGGGCAGGGACTTGGGCGTCAGAGTATTCGCCCCAGCGCGGCCGGGGCCGCGGGTCTGGCTGCGGGGCCGAATTCGAGTCAGTCACTCGCGCGCTGCCAATCCAATTGGCGCACCCGGCCGCCGAGGCCGCGCGAATCTGGATTGCCGTCAGCATCCGTGCGCAACTCCTTCGGCAGGGAGAACATGAGGTCCTCCTCGGCGGTGACGACCGTGGTCACGTCGCGGTAGCCGGCATCCGCGAGGTCATCGAGTACTTCCTGAACCAGCACCTCGGGAACGGATGCCCCGCTCGTCACCCCCACGGTTGCGACGGAATCCAGCCATTCCTGTTTGATCTCGCTGGCGTAGTCCACACGGTACGCGGCCTTCGCACCGTTCTCGAGCGCGACATCCACGAGCCGTACGGTGTTGGAGCTGTTCGCGCTTCCGACCACGATGACAAGCTCCGCCTCTTGCGCGACCTTCTTGATCGCAACTTGGCTGTTTTGCGTCGCGTAACAGATGTCGTCGCTGGGCGGATCTTGCAACGTGGGAAAACGCTCACGGAGCAGACGAACTGTCTCCATCGTCTCGTCGACGCTGAGAGTGGTCTGCGACAGCCACACCAATCGGTCGGGGTTCGTCACGATGATGTTCGGCACGTCAGCTGGGCTGTTCACGAGGGTGGTGCGCTCGGGTGCGTGACCCATCGTGCCTTCGACCTCTTCGTGCCCGTTGTGGCCAATCAGCAGAATCTGATAGTCGTCGCGTGCGAACCGGGTCGCTTCGCGGTGCACCTTGGTGACCAGCGGGCAGGTCGCGTCGATGGCGTGAAGATGGCGATCGGCGGCGCCCTGAACCACGGCGGGCGACACCCCGTGGGCGCTGAAGACAATGTGCGCACCCTCCGGCACTTCGGTGACCTCGTCGACGAAGATTGCGCCCTGTTGCTCCAGAGTCGTCACCACATGGATGTTGTGCACGATCTGCTTGCGCACGTACACCGGTGCACCGTAGTTCTGCAGTGCCTTCTCAACCGCGATGACGGCGCGGTCCACCCCCGCGCAGTAACCGCGGGGAGCGGCGAGCAGCACCCGCTTGGATCCCGCGACCGGGGTATCCTTGAGCCTGTTGCGCTGGGCGGGCATTCGCGGCGTATCCAACGCCGTGACGCTGCCGTTTGAGATGGTACTCACGCCCCCAATTCTAGGCGCCACAGCGTGCAGCACTGCGGGAGGACGATCATGGCGCTCGACGATGCACCCTCGACCGTCGATGCCCCGTGGTCGGTTGCGCTGTTCTCCGGCAAGATCAAGGGCTGGATAGAGCGACTGGGCACGGCCTGGGTCGAGGGTGAGATAACGCAATGGGGCGGCGCCGGCGGCAACGTCTACGGCAAACTCAAAGACCTCGAGGTCGACGCGACCATTTCGTTCACCATCTGGTCGTCGGTGAAGGCAAAGCTACCCGACGATCTCAAACAGGGTGACCGTGTCGTCGCCCTGGTCAAGCCCACCTACTGGATCAAGGGCGGCAGCCTGTCGATGCAGGTCTTCGAGATGCGCCACATCGGCCTCGGCGATCTGCTGGAAAGGCTCGAGCGGCTTCGGCAGAAGCTCAAGGCCGAGGGCCTGTTCGACAGCAAGAAACCGCTGCCGTTTCTGCCGGGGTGCATCGGGCTAATCACCGGAAAAGACAGCGACGCCGAGAAGGATGTCCTTCGCAACGCGCAACTGCGCTGGCCCGCGGTGAAGTTTCGAGTCGTCCACGCCACTGTGCAGGGCGACCGCGCGGCCGCCGAGGTGATCTCGGCCATCCAGATTCTCGACGCCGACCCGGAAGTCGAGGTGATCATTGTCGCCCGTGGGGGCGGCGACTTTCAGAATCTGCTCGTCTTCAGCGACGAGGCACTGGTGCGAGCCGCCGCTGCATGTCAGACGCCGCTGGTGTCGGCGATCGGACATGAGGCCGATCGACCATTGCTCGACGAGGTCGCCGACCTCCGGGCATCCACCCCGACGGATGCCGCCAAGCGAGTGGTCCCCGACGTCGCCGAGGAATTGGCGCGAGTGCAGCAGGCCCGGGCTTCCGTGCGGTCGCGGATCACCCAGCGCCTGACGACCGAGATGGACAAACTCGAGTCGCTGCGATCGCGCCCGGTGCTCGCCTCATCCGGCTGGATCGTCGACTCCCGGGCCGACGAGCTTTCGCGCTACATCTCGCGCAGCCGCGATCTGGTCGACCGCGTGATCGAACGCAGCCACACTCGCGTGGGCGAGCTCACCTCGCAGCTAAGGGCTCTGTCACCCCAGCGAACACTGGCGCGGGGTTACTCCATTG
>JBBQZJ010000239.1:0-3639 GCA_038207805.1 Actinomycetales bacterium
GGATGAAGTCGAAGTCGAGCACGAGCGAGTAGGCCGCGAGAATGACGACGAACACACCGAGGATGACACCGAGCGGGATGCCGAAGATCTCGACGCTGCCCCGCAGGCCCCACGGGTTGCCGCCGGCTCCGCCGAAGATCATGATGCCGACGTTGACGAGTGAGAACACCAGGTAACCGACCATGGCGACCAAGAACACCTTGGTGGCTTTTGCGGACGCCCGGATCTTGCCGCTCGCGAACAGCGCCAGTGTCACACCGACGACGACCAAGGTCGCGATGACTGCCTGCACGACGACGCCGGGGAACATAGCTTCGTAGAAGCTGGAGATGCCTCCAACGAAGACTCCCTGCACCCCCGAGTAGGCGAGGATCAGTGGAGCAGACGACTCCTTCTTGAAGATGTT
The DNA here is from genome assembly GCA_038207805.1 of Actinomycetales bacterium. Lineage (GTDB taxonomy): Bacteria > Actinomycetota > Actinomycetes > Actinomycetales > Microbacteriaceae > Rhodoglobus. The sequence continues at coordinate 407 of JBBQZJ010000239.1, forward strand.
CACCAGTGCCAGCACGAAGCCGACGATCGCGGCACCGATCCACAGCAACGGGATCGCGTCGGCGGTGATCCAGCCGACGGCGGCACCGGCGAGCAGGAGCACGAACGTGCCGACGGTTTTGGCGATGGTGTCTTCGACGGTCATCACTTCGCCCTCGGCGGGTGCCGACGGGCGGTTGTAGATTTCGTCGAGCTGCGACGCAGACACGTTCTGGGCTACGGCGACGGCGCCCTGCCCGTTGAAGGCCGCGCTGCGGGAGAATGCGGGATTGTTGAGTGCCATGGTTCCTCTGCTTTCCGGGGAATTGCCTGACCTCTAAACTACCGGTCCTGGCTGTGAACTAGCTTGTTTCGGAACTCCTTGACGGGCGATCAATCGGGCGAGCAGTGCCGATGCCACGAACACGACTAGGGAGATCGCGAGCGCCACCGGCATCCCGTCGTACTCTTCGAAGAACCGGGCGATGAAGACTCCGCTGATGACGGGGAACAGCACTGTGATGTAGCTGCGAAGCGGTCGATGCCGCACGCAGAGCCACAGGATGTACGGCACGGCGAGGGTCCACAGCGACTGTGGTCCGGTCAGCATGACAATCGCCTGACCACCGGCGAGCGCGGCACTGACCACTCGTCGCCACCCGCGGGCGGGGAGGATCGCCCAGCCGATTGTGAGGGCGATGAATCCTTGTCCGATGAAGCTGACGGCGTAGATGTTTCCGCCCTGTAGTGCCAGCGTGCCGGACACAATGAGAATGATCCCGGTGACGTAACGGTCTTCGTAGTGACCCCACCTCAACGCGAGCAAGCGTGTCGGCTCGACGAAGCGCGGCTGACCCGCGTTGGCCTCAGCGCCGCTAGAACCAGACATTGACCGCGAGCAAGGCAATCACGGCGCCAGCGGCGAGAAAACACAGCACTGAGAATGCGAGGGGGGCGTAGAGCGCCAGCCTGGGGCGACCCGAACCGGTGGCCGGCTCGCCATCGATCTCGAGATTGCGCTGCGGCTCCGGTCTGATGGCTGACGGGATCGCCCGGGTGACCTCGATCACCGGGGTGCCGCACTTCACGCAGAACTTCCACTCGGGCCGTAGTTCGGCCGAACAGGAAGAACAGATGGCCATAGTGGAATGCTAGTGGGGTGCAGCCCCGAACACGCCCCCTCGTAGTAGGGCACCGCGGCGCCAGCGGTTATCGACCGGAGCACACCCGCTCGGCCTACGACCTCGCGTTCCGGTTGGGTGCGGATGCCGTCGAACCCGACATCGTAGCGACCCGCGACGGGGTTCTCGTTTTGCGCCACGAGAACGAGATTTCGGGGACAACGGATGTGGCATCCAGACCCGAATTCGCCGACCGACGCACCACCAAGACCATCGATCGCGCCGAACTCACCGGCTGGTTCACGGAGGATTTCACGTGGGCGGAGCTGTCGACCCTGCGCGCTATCGAGCGGCTACCCGCGATTCGCCGAGACTCGGCGAGCTTCGACGGTATCGAGGGTGTTCTGCGCTTGAGCGATCTGTTGCGGATCATCGACGATGCCTCGGTGGTGGCCCAGAAGCTGATGGTCGCCGAACTCAAACACGCGACTTACTTCGAGTCGATCGGTCTTCCCCTCGACCAGCTATTCGCAGCGGAGGTCGCCGACTGGGCCACGCCGGTCAACCTGATCATCGAGAGTTTCGAGCAGACCGTGCTGAGGAAGGTGCGCGCTCGCGGCATACCCGGCCGGCTCGTGTTTCTGTGCGAGGCATCCGGCTCTCCCGCGGATCTGGTCGCGCAGTACGGCCGACGCGCGCTCTCGTACTCGGCCCACCTCACAGACGCCGGTCTCGCACGACTTGCAACGGAGGTCGATGGCATCAGCGTCGACAAGCGGATGCTGCTGGTGACGGATGCCGCTGGCGCCTTGACAGGCACCACTGATCTGGTCGCGCGCGCCCACGCCGCAGGGCTCGAGGTGTTCGCGTGGACGCTTCGCGCGGAGAACACCTTTCTGGCCAAGAACCTGCGGCGCGGGGCATCCCGGGACTACGGTGACTGGCTCGCTGAATTCCGCGCTGTTCTTGACACGGGCCTCGACGGGGTCTTTGCCGACCAGCCCGATCTGGCGCTGATGGCGCTCGGCCCTCAGTCGGAGCTCTAGCCGGCCCGGTGCCCGCGCCACCCGGGCCAGCACCGGAACTAGCTCCAGCGGATCAGGACATTTGTTGCCGATCCGTGCATATGTCCTGAATCTCGTGAACGATTCGGCGTGGGAGGCGTGGAAGGCGTGGAAGGCGTGGCGTGGCATGGCGTGGCATGGCCTGGCTTGGCTCGCCTTGCATGAAGGAGTGGATCGAATCCAGCCGCGGCCGGTAGCAGCGCTCAGGCCGGTAGCAGCGCTCAGGCCCGATCAGCGATCAGGCCGTAGCAGCGCTCGAGGCGCGCGTGCCACCAGGCGGTGCGCTCCGAGCTCGCGGTGTACTGCTCGAGCAACTCGGCACTGGGCACGACTCGGCGCACGGCGAGCTCGCCGTCGACCGGGGTGAGCGGTGCATCCGTTATGTCAGCGGCGAGCAGTGCCGCCGTCGCGAGACCGCAGTCATACTCGAGCTGTGGGATCGCCGCGGCGAGGTGCAGCCCCATCGAGATCCCCACCGAGGTGTCGAGCGCGCTCGAGATCACGACGGGTAGCCCTGCCTCGGCGGCGAGCTTCAGCGCCGCGTTCACCCCCCCGAGCGGTTGCGCTTTGAGCACGAGGATGTCGGCGGCACCGGCCTCGGCGACGGCGAGCGGATCGTCGGCCTTGCGTACGCTCTCGTCGGCGGCGATCGGGATGCCCATGTACTTCACGCGCCGGCGGATTTGCGACAGCTCATCGACGCTAGCGCACGGTTGTTCGACGTACTCGAGGTCGAACTCGGCGAGGGTGTGGATGGCGTGCTCCGCTTCGTCGACGTTCCATCCGCCGTTCGCGTCGAGCCGGATGCGCCCCTCGGCTCCGAGGTAGGCGCGCGTCGCCGCCACGCGTGCAACATCATCTCCGAGGGTCTGTCCACCCTCCGCAACCTTGATCTTCACCGTACGGCAGCCGGGAAACAGCGGGAGTATCTCGGCGACCCTCGATGCATCGACGGCGGGCAAAGTGGCGTTCACCGGTACGTTTTCGCGAACCCGAGTCGGCATGGGGTTCCAGCCAAAGTCGATGGCGGCAGCGAGCCACGTGGATGCTTCGGCATCCCCGTATTCGAT
>JBBQZJ010000240.1:0-3631 GCA_038207805.1 Actinomycetales bacterium
GGTGCTCGGGATGCTCGAGGACTTTGCTCGGGTGGCCACGGAGCACCTTGTTATCAACGCTAACGACCACAATCTGGTCTCGCTTGCTGCCCGGCTCGAGTCGACCCCGGCCGCGCAGGGTAGCTTTTCGATCGCTCCGGAATTGCTGGCACGAGGCCCCGCCTGGCTCGCGCGGGGAGACAACCCCGCGCTGGCGGTGGCCGCGGCCCGGATCAACTCTGATGTCGTGGTCGAGGCGCTGGATGGAACAACTGCCAGGCTCTCCGTTCGCGGCAGCACGGTGACCGTGAACCTTCCGTCCCGTGGTTTGCATGTGGCCGTGGACGCCGCGGCGGCTGTCGCGATGGCGGCCGCTCTTCTGGGCGAGTCCCTCGAGATGTCAAGTGTCGAGAACGGGCTCGCCGCTATGCAGGCGGTGTACGGACGCGGGGATGTGATCACACACAACGGTGAACAGATCGAGTTCATCACCATGAAGAACCCGCCCAGTCTGCAAGTGAATCTCGACTACCTCGACCCCGCACTGGAGCAGGTCTTCGTCGCGGTGGATGAGGGCACCCCAGATCCATCCTGGATTTACGGATCCGACCTGTCCCGCATCGGGCATGTCGATGTTCTCACCGGGACGAAGGCGTGGCAGCTTGCCACCCGCTTCGCCTACTCAGAGATTCCGGTGCGGCGGGTCGAGCCCGACCTCGCTCCGGCGCTCGTGGCGTTTCTGGCCTTGCCGAAGCCCAGCACTGGCGTAAAGACGATGATCGTCAACTATGAGCAAATGATGCTGGTGCGCAAGCACCTAGGCGCCCTCGAAATGGAGGGCGGGTCGTGAGTGCTGGCGGGATTACTGTTCTGCACCTTTACCCACGGGAACTGGGCATCAATGGCGACGTGGGTAACGTCATGGCCTTAGAAAAGCGGGCGCGCTGGCGGGGAATGGAGCTGCACGTCGTCTCGCACGAGGTCGGGGCGGCGCTCGTCGAAAGACCGCACCTCGTGCACATTGGCAGTGGTCCGCTCTCGGACCAACAGCGGGTTCGCGACGATCTCGCCTCGAATGGCGCCACCCTGAGGTCGTGGGCCGAGAGCGGTGTTCCGTTTCTCGCCATCGCGGGCGGCTGGCAATTGCTCGGCCGTGAGACGACCAGCGAGGATGGCGTGATCACCCAAGGCGTCGGAGTTTTTCCTACGACAACGGTTCTCAGCACCACACGGGTCGTCCGCGAAGTGTGGACCCCCGAAGTCGCCGGATTCGAGAACCACGGTGCCGTGACAGCGGGTATTCCTGACGGAACTGTCGGCCTCGTCTTCGAACACCTCTCGAGCGTGGCCACAAACCTGCACGGACCGTTTCTGCCGATGAACCCGGCGTGGGCAGACCGGTTGCTCGATCGCGCGGCGCGCCTCGCCGGAGTTCCGATGGGAGATCCCGACGGGCGCAGTGCGCTCGTCGACGACTATGCGGCTCGATCGCGGGCCGCCATCCGCAAGCGCCTCGGGCTCTAGCGAATCGGTTCTCGCGGGCCTCGGCCGAGGCTCTAGCCGAGGTAGAAACGGGGCAGCCGCTCGCCAGCGCGCGCGACGATCTCGTCGCCGATGGTGCCCGCCCACAGCGCCCACTGCTCGGCGGTCGCATCGCCGCGGTCACCGGCGCCGAAGATCGTGACTTCGTCGCCGGGCGCCAGGGAACTGTGAGAGGCGTCGAATGACATCGAGTCGACGTCGATGGAGAGCACAGCGTGGCGTCTGCGTCGAACAGCAACTTCGGCCTTGCCCAGAGCGGGCACTTGGATGCCGTCGGCGCTACCCACAGCGATGGTCGCAACCGAGTCTGTTATCCGGAGCACCGGGGCTCGGATCGCCATGACGGGCCGAAGTCCGAGGTCGCCGCCCGATTGGTGCTCGAACGGCGAGATTCCGTATGCGGCAATTCCGAAGCGCACCATGTCGAGTCGCGATTCCGGCATCCTGATTCCCGCGGAACTCGCGGCCAAATGCAGTAGCGGGGCAGTACACCCGAGGGATGAGGCGACTGCAACGGCCTCGTGGAAGCGAGCAAGGGCATCCGCGTCGTCCTCCGGCGAGGCGTCGGCTAGGTGCGACCACAGCGCGGCAATGGTCAGGCGCCCCGCGGACTGCGCCGCTAAAGCTGCCGAGACCAGATCGGGCCAGTCCTCCGGTCTGGCCCCGTTGCGATGCAACCCGGTATCGATCTTGAGGTGCACGCGAGCCGGCTTGCCTCGGTAGGCCGCGGAGATAGCGTCGAGTTGCCACAGCGCCGAGACACCGAGGTCGACCTCTTGCTCGACTGCTTCGGCGAAGTCAGTCGCCGTTCCGTGAAGCCATGCGAACAGCGGCGCTGTGATTCCGGCGCGGCGCAACGTGAGGGCCGCAGGCACTTCGAGCACCGCCAGTTCGTGGGCGCCCGCCTCGAGTGCCGCGCGTGCTAGAGGTACGAGCCCGTGACCGTAGGCGTTGGCTTTGACGGCGAGCATTACCCGCGCCGGCGCGATCAGCTCGGCGAGTAAAGCAACGTTGTGACGAAACGCGCCGAGGTCAACCTCGATTCGTGCGCCGCTCATGAATACACCCGGTGGATGCGCGAACCGAGTCCCGCGGTAAGTTCGAGGGCAGAGCGCTCGGTGTGAACTGCCCATTCTTGGGCGCTCGCCGCGCCAGCTCCGAAAAGAACTGCGGTGTCGCCGACCGCCAGCGCGCTAGCGCCGCAGTCCACGACGAATTGGTCCATCGCCACCCGACCAACGAGTGGGTGCAGCGCGCCGGCAACAAGCACGCTCGCCCGGTTGGAGGCAAGTCGCGGCACGCCGTCGGCATAGCCGAGCCCGACGAGGGCGAGCGTGGTGGGCTCAGTCGTGCGGTAGCTATATCCGTAGGAGACACCAGCGCCGGGTTCGGTCGGCTTCACCGCGATCACCTCGGCGACCAGTGTCATTACCGGAACGGTCTGCTCAACCAGTCCGTATGCCTCTGCGGCCACCACGCGACGACTCGGGGTAACCGTCATGAGCGAGGAACGCTTCACCCCGGTCAGCTCCACCTGCTCGGGTGACACGCGTATGCTGCTGACGCCCGCGTCGATCGCCGCCCGCACGATCTGTTGCACCCCGTGCCCGAACGCGTCGGCGCGCGCGTCTAGTACGAACGAGTCGTCGGCCGAAAGCAGCATCCGAAGGTTGCTAGCGAATGCGTCGAGATCGATCCTCGCCTCGCGCCGCAACCCTGCGATGACGCCGCCGCTCACGGTCGCGGTTCGGTCTGCCTAGTAGCTCGTGTCGCCTAGTCGGCGACGGACTGGAGCAGTCGCGCGGACTCGTCGTGCCAGTTGAGGGCGGTGGGGAAGAGCTTGTCCTTGAACTTCGCGCCGTGGTGTGCGCAAAACAGCAAATCTCCGCTGGCCAGCGTTACCCGGATGTACGCCTGCGCTCCGCATGAGTCGCAACGGTCGAGGGCCGAGAGGGTGTAGTTCAGTTCGTCCACGGTGTTCTCGCTGGTGATCTGAGACATGAGCTTCTCCCTACGGCTGACGGATAAATTCCGATACGTAATACAAGCATGCGGTTGTGACCTCGGAGTGACAATTGCCGGGTATTTCGCTGAACGCGTAGCGCGGTGG
>JBBQZJ010000241.1:0-3605 GCA_038207805.1 Actinomycetales bacterium
CGCCCCGCGGCAGGGCACTGCAGGACTTGACATGTCGACCATGACCCAGAGCGAATTCGAACTCGCCCCATTCGGTTGGTACCCCGACCCTGCGGGGTCGGACATGCTCCGTTGGTGGAACGGGCACAACTGGACGACTGACCTAGAGCGAGCCCGGCCCGAGATCCGGCCCGCTTATGGCTACAACGCCGACGGCTCAGTCACTCAGCACGTCGACTACTAGTCTCGGCCAGGCTCAGCGCTGAAGCCACGCCAACACCGCGAGCACTCGCCTATGGTCGGTGCCCGAGTCATCCAACCCCAGCTTCTGGAAGATGGATGTCACATTCTTTTCGACCGCACCAATGCCAATCACCAAGCTGCGACCGATCGCTGCATTCGTTCGCCCCTCGGCCATGAGCGCCATCACCTCGTGCTCGCGCGGGGTGAGAGTGGCAAGCGGGTCGTGCCTGCGGCCGAGAAGCTGAGCGACCACCTCGGGGTCGAGAACGGTTCCTCCCGCCGCTATGCGATCGACAGCATCCTGCAGCTCACTTAACGACGCGACGCGATCCTTCAGCAGGTAGCCCACACCGCCCGTGCCGCTCGACAGGAGTTCTTGCGCGTAGGCGACCTCGACATACTGCGACAGCAGCAGGATGCCGACGCTCGGAAGCAACTCGCGGGCCGCGATGGCCGCGCGAACGCCCTCGTCACGGTAGCCGGGCGGCATGCGCACGTCGAGAACGATGAGGTCTGGGCTTACTGTTTCGAGCTCTGCGAGCAGCGAGTCGGCATCGCCGTACGAACCCACGATATCGACGCCGGCTTCAATCAAGACCCGAACCAGCCCTTCACGCAGCAGCACCGAGTCGTCGGCCACCACCACACGAAGCATGTGCTCCAGTGTAGGAGGCAGATGCTGGGCGGTGGGGCCGACGATCCGGCGTGGGCTACGGTGCGGGAACCGGGAAGCGGGCCGTGACCACGGTCGGTCCGCCGTCGGGGCTGATGACGTCGAGGCTGCCACCGAGGCCGAGGAGTCGCTCTTCGAGTCCGGCGATCCCGTGGTCCGGAATCGTGATCGCACCGCCGGTTCCGTCGTCGCTCACTGCGATCTCCAACAAGCCATCGACGAAGGTCACCCGCACCTCAATGGCCGTGGCGCCCGAATGCTTGGCGGCGTTGGCGAGTGCTTCGCTGGCGACGAAGTAGGCGTTTCGCTCGATCTCTTGGGGCAACTGGGTGTCGGCAGACAGTTCGCTCACCACTCGCGTCGGGACGGTACTGCGCACCGCTGCCGACTCCAGCGCTGCGACCAGGCCGCGATCGAGCAAGATCGGCGGTGCGAAACCGCGCGACAGCGACCGAAGTTCCTCGAGCGCTTCCCTCGACTGCTGCATCGCCTCGGTGATAAGGCCCCGAGCCTTGTCGGGATCGGCATCGAGCTGCCGCTCGGCAGCCGCGAGATCCATCTGCAGACGAACGAGCCGCTGCTGCGGTCCATCGTGGATGTCGCGCTCGAGACGGCGCAGCGAGTGCCCCTCCGCGGAGATCGCGGCACCGCGTGACTCGTTCAGCGTCGCGACCTGCTTGAGCAGGGCATCCGACTTGAAGGCGGCCAGCAGGCCGCGCGCGACCAGCCAGTGAACTGTGGTCAGGCCCCGAGTTACGAGCGGGAGGGTCGCGAGAAACACGAGCCCGACGGCGAGGCATACGAGGTTGAACGTGAGCGTTGGATCCAGGGGCGAGTTGAGGCGCTCGGCCACCCACCGCTCCGCGACATTGTCCACTTCGCCGTACTGAATGAATCCATTCCAGAACCACTGGGTCGTGCCGCCCACAGCGATAGAGAACCACACAATCGTGAGCGTCCATGTGACCGTCGAGACGATGAAGTCGACCATCATCGTGTGCAGCAAATACAGCCAATAGTGACCGTTTCCTGCAACGGCGCGCAGCCAGCCGAGGAAGCCGGTGCGGGCACGAGCATCCAACCACTCCGGTCGCTCAATTCTCCTGCGAGCAGTCCACTCGACGAGTACCAAAGTGGCGGTTCCGAAGCCGCGAGCGACATAGAGCGCACCGACGAGAAAGATCAGCCCAATGAAGAACGTCACGATAGTGCCCACGCCGGCCCAGAACAGGCCGACGGTGATAGCGAATCCCGTAACAGCGATGGGGAATGCGATGAAGAGATACAGCAGTTCGCGTGGCAGCGAGCGCCAGAGGTTGGCGTAGGTGAATGAGCGCCGCGGTGGCGCGATGTCGGTTGTCATTGTGGTCTCCCTTGATTATCTCAAGCCTGACTTCGACGGCTGGACTCGACCATGTGGCAACCTCACGACTTCGCGGTGGGGGTAACCCCCGCGCAGAGCTACAGGGCGAGGTACGTTGCACGACCCGCGAGATAGGTCGCCGCCACGGGCATCCCCCGCAACTGTTCCTCGTTGGCTTCGTAGGGGTTGAGCTCGATGACCGCCAGGTCAGCGACCTCGCCGACAGCCACCGACGTGTGAACCGAGGCAGCGAGCGCGGCCTCGGCTCCGATGCGCTGCTCGGGATGCCACGGCGCACGCCCCCGGGACCGCCAAACGGCGGCAGCCATTGTCACCCACGGATCAAGTGGTGCGACCGGGGCATCCGACCCCAAAAGCAGTTCGACCCCCGCTGAGAGAAGGGATGCCAAGGGAAAGGCCCTGTCGGTGCGGCCGGCCCAGTAGCGGTCAGCAACGTCGCGGTCATCCATCGCGTGCTCGGGTTGCATGCTCGCGGCGACGCCAAGCCGGGCAAACCGCGCCACGTCGTCCCAGATCAGCAATTGAGCGTGCTCGATTCGACCCTGAACTCCGAGAGCCTCGAAGGCGTTGAGGGCGAGCCGGTTGGCCTCGTCGCCGATCGCGTGCACCGCGGGGGTAAAGTCTCGGGCTCGCCGCATCCAGTCGATCAGGGCGTCGGGCTCAACAGTCAGCATTCCGCGATCCGCACCGAGACCCGGGTATGGATCGATGCAGTAGGCGGTTCGGGTGTTGAGCGATCCGTCAGTGATGATCTTGAACGGCCCGACCTCGAGGAGGTCGGCCACGAGGGTGCCGGTGCGATAACCCGCTTCGATCGCTCGATCGAGGTACTGCGGGTACACGCCCGCCCTCACGCGCAAGCTGTCGAAGCCGCCGGACATGCGTCGCACCCAGTTCTCAAAACCCCACGTCATTTCAAGGTCGACGATGCCGACCACCCCGCGTGCAGCCGCTGCCCGGCCCGCCTCGGCGACCCAGTCGTCAATCACTGCGACAGGCACGTCGTCGAGAGCCGCAACCACATCGAAGCACTCCTGTTCGCGCAGCAGCGTGGAGTTGGCTGCGAAGCGTTGTGCGGCACGCGAGTTGATCCAACAGGAGTGCAGGTCACCGGAGATCAACACCACCGGGATGTCGGGTACCGCGGCGTCGAGCACCGCGAAGGTTGGTGCGTCCGGCCAGAGCCCATCGCGGTAGCCGACCCCGACCAGTACCACACCGTGCGGCGGCCGGGTCGACGAACCAATGAGTTCGGCGGCCTGCGCCGCGGATGCCGCCCCAGACAAATCCACGCGCTGACGGCTCATCGCCCACTGCGAAAAGTGC
>JBBQZJ010000242.1:0-3592 GCA_038207805.1 Actinomycetales bacterium
GGCCAACGCATCCGACATTTCCGCACAACCGCCGGGTTGACCCTGGATCAGCTGGGTGAGGCGGTGAACATCGCCGGCAGCCAGCTCTCCCTCATGGAGAACGGTCGCCGGGAGCCCAGGCTCAGCCTGCTCTCCGCGATCGCAGCGGCCACGGGCATCCAGCTCAGCGACTTGCTCGATGAGTCGCCGCCCTCCCAGCGTGCGGCCCTGGAGATAGAACTGGATCGTGGGCAGCGCTCTCCCGTGTACGCGTCTCTGGGGCTTCCTGCAGTGCGGGTCGCGAAGGGCATGACCGACGACACGCTGGAGGCTCTCGTCGGCCTGCATCGTGAGCTCGCCCGTCGGGCTCGCGAAGCGATTGCCACCCCCGAGGAGGCGCGCCGAGTCAACACCGACCTGCGGCTCCACATGCGCACGCTCAACAACTACCTGCCCGACATTGACGACATTGCGGAGAAGCTCCTCGCCGATGTCGGCCACACCACGGGTGCCCTGACCCACCGATCGGTGAGCATGATGGCGGCCAATCTGGGATTCGAACTCGTGCACGTTGGTGATCTTCCGCACTCGGCTCGCTCGGTGACCGATTTGGAGAACGGACGGATCTACCTACCGCCGGCGTCGATTCCCGGCGGACATGGGCTTCGCGGCATGGCTCTGCAGGCGATGGGACACCGGGTGCTGGGACACACGACGCCAGCAACGTACGCGGACTTCTTGCAGCAACGCCTCGAAATCAACTACTTCGCCGCGGCGGTTCTCATGCCGAGACCGCAGGCCGTTGCCTTTTTGACCGCGGCAAAGGCCGATCGCAACATAGCGGTCGAAGATTTTCGGGATGCCTTCGGCGTCACCCACGAGGCCGCCGCCCTGCGTTTCACCAACCTCGCTACAGCTCACCTCGACCTCGAACTGCATTTCCTGCGGGTCGGTGACGACGGGTCGGTACACAAGGCCTACGAGAACGATGGGCTTCGGCTGCCGGTCGATGTGACGGGGTCCACCGAAGGCCAACTGGTGTGCCGGCACTGGAGTGCGCGAACTGCGTTCACCCGCACCAACCGCACGACCGAGTTCTACCAGTACACCGATACCCCCGAGGGCACCTTCTTTGACTCGACTCAGACCGGGACGACCGCAGCGGAAGAGTTCTCGATCACGATCGGGGTGCCCTTCACCCACTCGAAATGGTTCCGCGGCCGGGAAACGTCGAACCGACTCACATCAACCTGCCCGGACGAATCATGCTGCCGACGCCCGGATAGGCAACTCAGCCAGCGCTGGTCAGGCAAAGCATGGTCGAGCGCGCGTTTGCACGCCCACATCCTGTCGCCGTTGCCGTCGGGAACATTCCCCGGAGTGGACGACCGGGAACTCTACGAGTTTCTCGACAGCCACGCTGACTCAACGAGCTAACCGCGACTCGACGGGCAAATCGGCCTCGAGTGCTGTCGGGCTCTTTAGTGCTCGAGGGAGGCCGAGGGTAGGTCAAACCAGCGCAGGTGTTCGAAGTCGTCGCTGAGACGTTCGTCAGCGACGTGATCGGGGAGGCCGTCACGGTAGGGGTCGGGCAGGCTGGCAAAGAGCGATTCGGCCTCGCGGAGGTAGCCGCTCAGCGCGGACTCCGGCGCACGATCGTCGTGCCGCGGGAAGGTGAGCCGACCGTCACCGTCGTAGCTGAGCTGACCCAAACGCAGGGGCGGTTCGACCGGGCCGTCACGGTGTCGCCACAGGCCGGTGTTCGGCTCGAAACGGTAGTGGGGTACAAGTTTGTAGCCATGGTCCGCGATCAGCGACACCGAGTTGACGATGTACCGGAACACCTGGTCGCTGATGAAGTAGTTGAAACTCACCCGCACCCAGCCCGGCTTGATTCCTTCGCAGCCGCCCGCAATCTCCCGCTCGAACTCGTGCGAGCGGTCCAGATCGATTCCGAGGAGCCGGTGTCCATAGGGGCCGGCGCACGAGCATCCACCCCTCGACTGGATGCCGAACAGGTCGTTGAGAATCGCGACAACGACGTTGTGGTGAAGGTATCGCCCCCCGGGTCGCTTGATCACGAACGAAACGACGGAGAGCCGGTCAGCGTCGGGATTGCCAAGTATCTGGATGCCCGGGTGGGCGCCCCACGATGCGAGCGCTCGCCGGAGAAAGTCGCCCTCGAGCTCGCGAATAACATCGACGGTGACGGCGTCCTTGAGGCCGAACACGAGTCCGGCCCTGATCGACTCGACAATCGCGGGTGTGCCCCCCTCCTCCCGGTGGGCAGGGTCGGCGAGATACAGGTGCTCAAGCGGGTTGACGTAGGCAACCGTGCCACCTCCGACAACGTCAGGCACTGTGTTGGTCAAGAGCTGCCGTCTGACGACCAGAACTCCCGGCGTGCCCGGCCCGCCAATGAATTTGTGGGGGGACAGGAAGACGGCATCGGACTGGGAGGCATCGATGTCGACATACGGAGCCGCCGCCGCATAATCCCAGAACGCTAGAGCGCCGTGGTCGTGCAGCACAGTGGTGATTCGTCGAGTGTCGGTAAGGATGCCCGTCACGTTGCTTGCCGCGCTGAACGAGCCGATCTTCAGGGGCCGATCCGCGAACTTCTCCAGCTCATTCATGAGGCGATCGACGTCTATGTGGCCGTCGGCATCCTCGGGAATCGTGACCACGTCGGCGATCGATTCGCGCCACGGCAACTCGTTGCTGTGATGCTCGTAGGGGCCGATGAACACGACGGGCCGCTCGTCGACCGGGATCTGCGCCAGAAGCGAATAGGTGCGATTCAGGTCGGCCGGTAGCCGCAGACCGAGGATTCCCACAATCTTGTCGATTGCGGCAGTCGAGCCGCTTCCCGTGAAAATAACGACTGTGTCGTCGGTGCCGTGGACTGCCCGGTGGATCGTAGCGCGGGCATCCTCACGCAGGCGTGTCGTTTGCAGCCCGGTTCCGCTCGACTCCGAGTGCGTATTGGCATACCGGGGGAGCACCTCATCGCGAACGAAGTCCTCGATGAAACTCAGGGCGCGACCGCTTGCGATGTAGTCGGCATAGGTCACCCGGCGCGCACCGAACGGACCAAACATGAGTTGGTCGTCGCCAATCACCGATTCGCGAATGCGCGCTACCAGCGGCGCCGTGGTGAGACCCGGATCTGCCTCGGGGATGGGCCGTTCCGTCATGGCCGACATGCGGTCACATTAGCAGCGCCTGTCATGCGTCACCACGCTGACATTGCCTCGCACTGCGCACTCTGTGCGTACCTTCAATGCGAGTGTGGGGTAGTCGTGCCGCTAGCCGTTGTGGTGCGGATGACGAAGTCGTCGAGGTTGGGCAGAGCGTGTCCGAGCGCATGCTCGGCGTCGTGGATGATGGCGTCGGCGGCGGCCAGGGTCGTGTCGTTGACGAGAACTGTTGCGGCCCCGCGAAGGCGATGTCCGACCCACCGAAGTTGCAGCCGGGACACCGAGAGGATGCCCGCGGTGCTCGTGAGTGCGTTTTCGGCCTTGTCGAGCAACTCGGGTTCGATTCCATCCATCAGGCGCCGCCCCACGCTGCGAACCGTGCCCCACAGCAGAATGATGATGGCGACCGAGAT
>JBBQZJ010000243.1:0-3543 GCA_038207805.1 Actinomycetales bacterium
CCTGGCCCGCTTGACCGTGGTGAGTTCGTCGGTCGAGGGTCTGGACGAATTTGCTGGCATCCTGTGCGAGGAGCTTAACGTCAAGGCGGTCGAATTTGAGAGTCTCGACCCTGACAGCCTCGTCAAGCACGGGATCACCAAGAAGCTCACCGTCAACGCACGGGCGCTGGGGCCGAGGCTCGGCAAGCAGGTGCAGCAGGTCATCCAGACCGCCAAGGCCGGCGACTGGACCGCTACCGGCGACACGGTAAGCGTCGGTGAGGTTGTGCTCCAGGCATCCGAGTACTCGCTGGAACTCGAAGCTGCCGATGCCTCGAGCGCGATCGCGTTTCTGACGGGCAATGGTTTCGTGATTCTTGACGCGGCCACCACCCCAGAACTCGAAGCGGAGGGCCTTGCGCGGGACATCATTCGGGCAGTTCAAGACACCCGCAAGGCCGCCGGCCTCGACGTCAGTGATCGGATTGAGCTCACCGTGATAGGGGATGCCTCGAGCGACATCGAGGCGCTGAGCGGGTTCGCCGAGACCATCGCGAGCGAGACACTCGCCCTCACGTCGCGGTTCGAAGTCGCCGAGGATCCGTTGCTCGCATCCACTGTCTCTTCGACCCAAGGCCAGCGAGCGGTACTGGAGGCCGGCCAGTATTCAAACAGTGGTTCACTGGTCATAGATGTCGTCAAGTCGGGAGCGGTCAGTGTCTGATAAGAGCGTGTCTGATCGGGATGACGAATTCGCCACCGAGGCGGACGAAGGCGACGACGATGCGAACCCGCTTGCCGACCTGAGCCCGTTCGCTTCCGGCGACGAAGGCACGAATCTCGACGATGACTCCGGCTGGGAGCTCGAAGACAGCGAGTATCAGGATGACGCCGACCGCGTATTCGAGGAACTGCTGGCCCGCATCGGCGAGGACGCACCGCAGCCGCGGTTGGCACCCACTCGACGTGTGACCGAACTTCTCGGAGACCCGCAGACCAGTTACCCGGTCATCCACGTCACGGGAACCAACGGCAAGACCTCGACCAGCCGGATGACGGAGAGCATTCTGCGCGCCTACGGCCTGCGCACCGGTCTGATGACGAGCCCACACCTGACCAGGGTGAATGAGCGGATCGTGATCGACGGCCAGCCCATCTCCAACCGGGCGCTCGCCGAGAATTGGGCGGACATCCGACCCTTCATCGAGTTGGTCGACGCCGAGTTGATCGCAAACTCGGAGGAGACGCTCACCTACTTCGAAGCGCTCACCGTGCTCGCCTTCGCCGCCTTCGCCGATGCGCCGGTCGATGTCGCAGTGATCGAAGTGGGCATGGGCGGCGAGTGGGACTCGACCAACGTTGCAGATGGTCAAGTCGCCGTTCTCGGCCCCATCGCGCTCGACCATACTCAGCGCCTCGGGTCGACCGTGGGCGAGATTGCGCGCACGAAGTCGGGGATCATCAAGCCCGCCGCATTCGTGGTGTCAGCAGCACAGACCGCGGATGCTGTCACCGAGATCGAGCGGGCGGTTCACCTGACCGAGTCGACACTCGCTATTGAGGGAGGAGCATTTTCTCTCGTATCCTCGTCCGTCGCCGTGGGCGGGCAGGTGATCACCGTCCGCGGCCTTGCCGGCACGTACACTGACGTGTTCTTGCCGCTCTTTGGCGACCACCAGGGTCACAACGCCGCACTTGCGATAGCGGCGGTCGAGGCGTTTCTCGGCTCGGGAACCCAGCCGCTTGTGGGAGATCTGCTCGCCGAGGGACTTGCCACCGCAACCTCGCCGGGCCGGCTGCAGGTGATCGGCATCGAACCGACAGTGCTCGTCGACGCCGCCCACAATCCTCACGGTGCGACCGCACTGGCCGCAGCCCTGGGTGCTTACTTCACCTTTGACGAAGTGGTAGTGGTTCTCGGCGTGCTGCACGATAAGGATGCCGTCGGCATCATCCGTGCGCTCATGCCGATCGCGACCCGCTTCGCCGTCACCCAGTCGAGGTCGGAGCGCGCTGTACCCCACGACGAGCTTGCCGAACTCGTGCTCGAGTTGGCGGGTCAGGACTCCACATTCCAGTTTGAGACAATCGAAGAAGCGTTGGCCAACGCTCGCGAGTGGGCCGGTGAAAATGATAGGCGCGCGGTGCTTGTTACCGGCTCGATCACGCTCGTCGCCGAAGCGATAGCGCTGGCCGCAGAGGAAGGATGGAAATGAGCCGCGTAGCGAAACCGCGCCGCCAGCGCTCAGTGAGCGAGTCACTACTGTCGATTGTGCTCGGTCTCGAGGCCTTTCTCGTCTTCTTTGTCACCCTCGCGGCGTTCGGGCTGAGAGTACTTGAGCCGGTGCTCGCGTTCGTCGGGGGCGCTGGCCTGATCGTCGCACTCGTTCTTGTCGCCGGCCTCCTGCGGTTTTCCTGGGGAGTGTGGCTGGGGTGGGTGCTGCAAGCGGTGCTGCTCGCCACCGGCATCCTGCTTCCCATCATGTTCTTGGTTGCCGCCGGCTTCGTCGGAATCTGGATCTACTGCTTTATCAAGGGCGGCCAGCTTGACCGAGCCAAGGCCGCGTATCTAGCCAACAATTCCGAGGAGACAGCATGAACCCCGTCGAAGAAACTCTCGTACTGATCAAGCCCGACGGGGTTGCGCGTAATCTCACCGGCGAGATTCTGCGCCGCATCGAGGACAAGGGCTACCAACTCGTAGACATCAAACTCCTGCAGGCCGATCGCGACCTTCTCGCCGCACACTATGAGGAGCACCACGGCAAGCCGTTCTACGAGCCGCTCGTGGAGTTCATGCAGAGTGGGCCGGTCGTCGCGATCCGGGTTGCCGGTAACCGTGTGATCGAGGGCTTCCGCTCGCTCTGCGGAGCCACCGACCCCACGACCGCGGCTCCCGGGACAATTCGCGGCGACCTGGGTCGCGATTGGGGCCTAAAGGTTCAGCAGAATTTGGTTCATGGCAGCGATTCTCCAGAGTCCGCTGCCCGCGAGCTTGCGCTCTGGTTCGGCTAGGCGCTCTCGTTCAGTCAGGCGCGCTTTCGATTAGACGAGTGTCGCCAACACGTCCAGACGCAACTGGGCGACGATCGCGATGATCAGGTATCCCGCGAAGGTTATGACCGGCACCCACCCGTAGAGTCGTTCGCCGATGCCGACAAGTCCCTCGCCGAACCGACCCGCTCGGGCGTTCGCGAGGGTGAGCATCCAGAACATCGGGATAGTCATACTCCAGACGAGCATGCACCAGGGGCACAGAGTGCCGAGGTTGAAGATCGACTGGTAGGCCAGCCAGAGACAAAATACGAAGGCCCCCAGAACGCCGACGTTGAAGGCAATCCAGAACCAGCGCGCAAACGAAGCCCCCGCCAACAGCGCAACACCAACCGCGATGGGCGCGACGAACCCCGCGATGCCGAGCACTGGGTTGGGGAAGCCGAGAATTGCGCCCTGCCACGACCCAAGGTTTACCCCGCACTGAACGATCACGCTGATGTTGCAATCCAGGTCGGCTTGCGGGTTGACCAACACCGCGATCTTGTCGACCAAGAGCGAGAACGCCGC
>JBBQZJ010000244.1:0-3497 GCA_038207805.1 Actinomycetales bacterium
TGTTCTAGGCGCGGACTCCGCGTCAGACCGTGATGACGATCTTGCCGCGCGCGTGCTGCTCACCAAAGTGGCGCAGCGCTGCAGCTGTCTCCGCAAGAGGGTAGGCCTGCTCGACAGACAGCGTGAGCGCGCCGTCGTCGATGAACCTGCTCAGCACGTCCAGATCGGCGGCGCCGGTGGATGCCGCGAGCGGCACGAGGCGCTGGCTGGTCGACATCCCCCGAATCGAGGCGGCGAGCATCCGCCCGATCGGGCCGAGCACACGACCTCCCGCACCGGACGCGAGCACCAGAGTTCCCCGGGGGGCGAGCACCCGACGAAGGTCACTGAGTGAGCGGTTGCCGGCGACATCGATGATCGCGTCGTACCGCTCGTCGCCCGCAGTGAAGTCGCTGACGGTGTAGTCGATCACCGTGTCGGCGCCGAGTGCACGGGCTCGCTCTGCGTTGCGGGTACTGCAGACAGCCGTCACAGTGCCTCCAAACGCCTTCGCGAGTTGCACCGCAAATGAGCCGACGCCACCCGATGCGCCATTGATGAGAACCCGATCACCGGGCTTCACGCGCCCGGCATCCCGAATCGCGTGAAGGGCGGTCGTTGCGGCGACCGGCACTGTTGCGGCCTGCTCGAAGGTAACGGAGGCCGGCTTGCGAGCCACGACCTTCTCGCTCGCCACGGTGTACTCGGCGAAGCTTCCGGCGTTGACCTCGGCGTAGACCTCATCGCCGACAGCGAGGTGGCGCGTTTCGGGGCCGACGGCTTCGACGACGCCAGCGACATCCCGACCTCGGATGGCGACGCGGGGCCCCCGCAGCCCGAAGGCGAGGCGGATCAGGTAGGGCTCCCCGTGCATGAGCAGCCAGTCGGCCGCGTTGACAGATGCCGCACGCACCCGGATGAGTACCTGGTCGCCGGATGGCACGGGGACGGGCTGCTCGGTCAGCTCGAGAGTTTCGGGGCCACCGTAGGTGCGCTGGGTGATTGCTTGCATGTGAACTCCTTTTGTAACACTATAGTGTGTGATACACAGTAACGTGTGATCTACAAACCCGTCAATCCCGAAAGGATCTAACCCCATGAAGTACCTCAATCACCTCGAACGACCGGTGCTGCTGTCAACCCTGTGGGTTGTGCTGATGCTCAACTACATCTACGCCGACGTGCTCGGTCTCTACGACCCCGGGCACCTGATCGACCTGCAGAATGGCACGCTCGGCGGCTTTCCCTTCAGCCCAGACAAGTTGGTGGCCGCCGGCGTGCTGATGCAGATCCCGATCGGTATGGTGCTCTTGTCGCGCCTGTTGCCCCGACGCGTCAACCGCTGGATAACCGTGTTCGCATCCATCGTGATGACCGTAGTGCAAGTCGGCAGCCTGCTTTTCGGAAGCTCGCCCTCGCCGGTCTACGTCTTCTTCTCGGTAATCGAGATTGCAGTGCTACTCGAGATCATCGGCGTGGCCGTAACCTGGCGCCGCACCGCGGCCCGCGTGGCACACGGCGCCGAGCCCGTCGCTGTGTGAGGCACAGTAACGTGTAACGATGCTCAACGACGACGAACTCGCGACCCACCGGCAGGAGCTCCGGCGCGGAACAGTGGTTCTCGCCTGCCTGCTGATGCTGGGCACGCCGAACTACGGGTACGCCCTGCTGACCGCGCTTGACGCGGCAGGATTCGCCGTCGACGCGAACACGCTGTATCCGCTGCTGCGGCGCCTCGAGAAACAGGGCCTCGTCACCAGCGAGTGGAACACCGACGAAGCACGACCGCGCAAGTTCTACCGAACCAGTGCCGAGGGGGCCGCGCTCGCGGCCACCCTCACCACCGAATGGAACGAACTCGGCGCAGCCTTCAGAACCCTCACGGAGAATTCATGACGACCACGGCATCCACCCTGACCGATCGCTACGTTGCCGAGGCGCTGCGAGGCCTGCCTGCCCGCCAGCGTGCCGACATTGAAGCCGAATTGCGCACGTCGATCGCCGACGCGGTCGAGGATCGCCTGGAAGCGGGCGCGGATGCCGCAACAGCCGAGCGCGACGTGCTCGCCGAACTCGGCGCACCACGCCGCCTCGCCGCCAAGTACTCGGATCGCCCTGAGTATCTCATCGGGCCGGACCTCTACCTCGACTTCGTGCGGGTGCTCACGGTTCTGCTGTCGACGGTCGTGCCGATCTGGTTTCTGTTCAGCGGTGTCGTCATCTTCGTCGCGGGGTCCTCGGCGCTCGACACGCTGGGTGCCGCCGTCGTCGGCGCGATCGAGACGGCGATCTCCATCGCCGTCCTCACGACCCTGGTCTTCGCGATCATCGAACGCACTGGGCGCTCGAAGCGTTCGGCATGGGATCCGGCATCCCTTCCCGAAGTTCTTGACAAGCGCGGATACTTCGCCGAGCTCATTGGGGGAGTCACCTTCGCCCTGCTGATCGCCGGAACACTGGTCGCACTGCAGACCGTCGGTACGGTCGAGGGCACCGACGGTGCCCGGGTTGGCCCGATTGCCACCGCACTGTGGGGGTCGGGCGTCTTCTACATCGCACTGTTCTATGCGGCCGTCAGCATCAGCCTTCACGTCTTTGCCTATTACACCGGATGGTCGGTCAGCAACGCGGTGGCGACGGTCGCCCTCGGCGTGCTATTCGTGGTGCCGGCCGTGTGGCTGACCGCGAGCGGACAACTGCTGAACCCCGACTACTTCGAGGCGATCGGGTGGCCGGCCGGTCTCGGGATTGTCACGGGGATCGTTGTAGCGGTGATCGTGCTGCTGTCGGCGATGGACTCAATCGATGGGATCGTGCGCGCGACGCGCAAGCGGCGCACCCGCTAACGCCCCGTTCGCCGCTCCCGCCACCCGGCCAGCCGACGGGCAGCGTCTCACCAGATTCGTCTAACGATCACGTGCAGCAGGGGCACTACGGATGCCGCCATGAGTACCCAGCCCAGAACAGCGTCGGTAGACCGCAACAGAACGCCGGCGATCAGCAGTGCCGCGAACACGATCGCCGAGGCAACCCGACCGATAGAGCGTTCGACGTAGCGCAGCCGGCGATCGAGGTCGGGGGTGCGCACGGCAACCTGTCCGCGATCGATCCGGGCGGTAAGTTCGTCGAGCCGGCGCGGAAGCCGGGCCAGAGTCGTTGCCAGCCCGACCGCCTGCTGGCCCAGGTCGCGAAGCACGCCGCCGCTGGCCGCGAGTACCGTGCGCGCAAAAGGATCCACGGAATCCCACATGTTGAAGTCGCGATTCAGCGCACTCGTCACGCCCGAGATGAGTGAAATGGTGCGAACCAGCAGCAAGAAGCTCTCGGGCAGTTGGAACGGCAGCGACCGAATCGTCTCACCGAATTGCAGAGCGAACAGTTCCAGCTCACGCTGATCCACCGTCTGTAGTTCGGCGACACCCATGCCTCCGAAGCGGTCGAAGACGGTAGCCATGGCGCGTTCGAGTTCCTCGGTGTCTGCACTCTTGAGCAGCACACCGAGTCGCTCGAGCGACGCA
>JBBQZJ010000245.1:0-3491 GCA_038207805.1 Actinomycetales bacterium
ACCCCTTCTACACGGAGGCTCTGCTGATCATTCCCGCGGCCCCGGTGGCGTTGGCGAGCACCGGCCTCGACTCAAGTCAGGCCCCGCTATTCGTCGGTGGTGCAGTCGTGCTCACCATGGTCGGTGCGGTTCTGCTCATCGCGCGGCGACGCACAGCTCGGTAGAGACTTGCCGGCGCGAGCGCCCAAGCAGAAGTGGCTAGACAGTAACTTCTCTTGGCCTGTGGGGCTCTGTGCGTCGGCGAAGCGCAAGCTAGAACACGAAGCGGTCCAGCCACTGATTGCGAAACTTGGCGGTCGGATCTAGCCGGTCAGCGAGTTGCACGAACGCCCCCAGTTTCGGGTACAGAGTGCGGTCGAGCCCGTGGAAAACCTTGCCCCAGTGCGGTCGAGCCTCGAAGGGCGCGAGCGCCGCTTCGAGCGTGGGCAGAATGGCCGCCACAGCATCCGGGCGGAATTTCCAAGTGAAGTGGATGCCGAGAACGTCGGTCTCGTAGGCGCCGCTCAACCACAGCGAGTCGGCTGCGATCGTGCGCAGTTCCGAGACATGAAGAAGCGGAGCAAGCTCGGGGGCCATTGCCAGCACTGCCTCAATCGCCCTGATCGCATGTCGGCGTGGCACGAGATACTCACTCTGAAGCTCATCCCCATTGCTCGGAGTGAACCCCAGCCGAAAGTGCGGAAGCCGGTCGATCCATGCCCCCGCTACCCCACCCTGTTCCGTGGCGCTCTCGAGATCGCCGCCGTCCAGCGGATGCGCTGTGACCGTCATCGGTCGGGCTCCGTAAAGCTCGGCGGGTGGACGCGATGCGCCGATGGCACTCTTGAGCCAGACTTTGCCGACATCCGCACTCGACCAGGTCGTGAACACGCTCACGCTGTAGGCGCGGCCCATGATCGCGTCGAAGTTCTCGAGCAGCTTCTTCCACGGCAGCCCGGCATATACGTCTTGCCGAATGTTGAACGTCGGCTCAATGTCGAGAGTGACGCGAGAGACGACCCCGAGCGCGCCCAACGATACGACGGCACCATCGAACTCCGGATCGCCCGGGTTGATGGTGATGACCTCGCCAGTGGCGGTCACCAGCTCGAGACCGGACACCCCACGCGCGAGTGAACCGTTGCGGTCTCCCGAGCCGTGTGTTCCGGTAGCGATAGCACCGCCGACGGAAATGTGGGGCAGGGATGCGAGATTGTGCAGCGCCCAGCCATTCGCCTGGAGCTCGCGGCCCAGGTCGCCGTATCTGAGGCCAGTACCGAACGACACGGTCTCGGTTTCGGCGTCGATGCGGATGTCGGGATCCATTGCCGCAAGTGAGACCAACTCATCGGAGTCCGCCATGCCCGTGAACGCGTGCCGGGTGCCTAGAGCACGAATTCGGGTCGCGCGAGCCACCGTCGTTTGAAGCTCGTCAAGAGTGCGCGGCTCGTGGAGCACCGTGGCCTCGTAGTGATGGGAGCGGGCCCAGTTTGTGCCGAGTGAGGTCATGACCCCATTCTCTCTGTCCTACGCAAGAAGTTGACTGCGCTGGGTGTTTACTGTGTGCATGACACGACAGCAGCGCCTTGTTTTGGTAATCGCGATCCTCGCTTCCTTCGTCGCCTTCCTCGACAGTTCGGTTATCAACGTCGCATTGCCCGCGATGACGGCGGAGCTCGGTGGCGGACTCAGCGTTCAGCAGTGGATCGTGGATGCCTATCTCATCACCCTGGGGTCGCTCATCTTGCTGGCGGGTTCGCTCTCGGATGTCTACGGCCGAGTCGTCGTACTGAGGTTCGGACTCATCGGCTTCGGTGTCGCATCCGTTCTGATCGCCATCGCCCCGACTGCAGAACTGGTCATCGTTTTGCGGGCAGTGCAGGGCATCGCGGCCGCACTGCTCGTGCCCAGTTCGCTGGCGATCATCATGTCGAATTTCCGAGATGCCGCTCAGGGCAAGGCCATCGGCCAGTGGACCGCGTTCACGAGCGCCGCATTCCTCGCCGGGCCCATTTTGGGCGGTCTGTTCGTCGACTATCTCAGTTGGCGACTGGTTTTCGCCATCAACGTGCTCCCTATCGTTGTCACTCTCATTTTGCTGGGGATGCTCGAGCAGAAGGATGTGCGTAAGGTCGGCGTTCGCATCGACTTCCCGGGCGCGGTGCTGGGCGTGATCGGGCTCGGCGGGCCCGTGTTCGCACTAATCGAGCAAGGCAATTTGGGGTGGTCGAGCCCGGCCATCTTCCTCCCGTTCGCGCTGGGGATTGTGAGCCTCGGTGCCTTCATCTGGTGGCAGACGCGAGCGGTCATGCCGATGCTGCCGTTGTCGCTGTTCCGAGTCCGCAACTTCTCTGCCGGTAACATCGCTACCGCCTTCGTCTATGGCGCACTGTCGATCGGAAGTTTCATAGTCGTCGTATTCCTCCAACAGGTCGCTGGGTTCTCGGCGACCTTGGCGGCGCTAGCCTTCCTTCCGATCTCGATCGCCAACGTGGCGTTGTCGTCGTGGTTCGGAGGCCTCGGCGGAAAGTACGGACCTCGACTGTTCATGACCGTGGGCCCAATCATTGCCGGGCTCGGGTTCTTGCTGATGCTGCGTATTGGCACCGAGGTCAACTACTTCACGGATGTTCTCCCGGGCGTTCTCTTGTTCGCGGTGGGGCTGTCGATGACTATCGCCCCGCTGACGTCGGCAGTGTTGGGCTCGATAGCCGCCGACCGCGCCGGCATTGCATCGGCGGTGAACAACGCGATCGCCCGGGTCGCGGGACTCGTCGCGATCGCGATTCTCGGTGTAATCGTCGTGGGGGAGCTCGACGTGGCCGCGTTCCACCGCGTTCTGATCGTCACCGGAGCGCTACTCATCGCGGGCGGGATCGTCTCGTTCATCGGTATCCGCAACACCGTGCTAAGCAAGCAGTTGGCGGCCAGCGAAGCCCAGCAGAGCGACAATCAGAATGGCAGCGGCAAGGATGAGTCGGAATAGCAGCGCGGATGGCGCTCGGGTCGTTCCTAGCCACCACGATGTTAGGGCGAGAACGCTGACCAATCCGACCGCGAACAGTCGGGGGATATCGAAGGACTGAGGTCCGATGAGAACCAGTGCGCCGCACAGCAGCAGCGCGACCGATAGCACCGCGACCGACGGGCGTCGGCCGGCGAGCTGCGGGAGTCCGCGAATGCCGAGCTGGCGGTCACCCTCGAGGTCTGGCAGTACGTTGGCGAAGTGGGCCGCAACGCCGAGCAGTGCGGCCGACGCGATCACCCAGGCGGCCGGAAGCCGCGGATCGGGTAGGGCAAGCGTCACGATCGCCGGCAGCAGGCCAAACCCGACCACGTAGCACAGCACCGACGCTGGCGTGCCCTTGAGTCCAAGGTTGTAAGCCCAGCCCGCGGCGAGGAAGCCTAGGTGGGCGAGCGTTGCTCGCCAGCCGAGTTGCAGAGTCAATGCCATGGCGCCACCAGCGAGCGCGAACGAAACCGCTTGGGCCGTTCGCACCGAGACCAGTCCT
>JBBQZJ010000246.1:0-3471 GCA_038207805.1 Actinomycetales bacterium
CTACGCTCACCTCAACGATCTGATCGTGAAGCGCTCGCTCAACGTCTTGTATATCGCCGGGCCCGGCCATGGCGGCCCCGCTATGGTCGCTAACGCGTTTCTCGACCAGACCTACTCGGAGGTGTATCCGCACATCCAACAGAGCGAGGCCGGAATCCTTGCCCTCTTCAAGCAGTTCTCGGCGCCCGGGGGAATCCCCTCGCACGCCTCACCCGATCTGCCCGGCTCGATCCACGAGGGCGGCGAACTCGGCTACTCCCTCGTTCATGCGTTCGGGGCGGCACTCGATGATCCCGAACTTCTGGTCGCGTGCGTGGTCGGTGACGGCGAGGCGGAAACCGGAACACTCGCCGCAAGTTGGCACCTCAACAAGTTCCTCAATCCGGCGACGGATGGGGCAGTACTGCCGATCCTCAACCTGAACGGCTACAAGATCGCCAATCCCGCCGTGCTCGCCCGAATCCCCGAGGCGGAGCTGGTGATGTTGATGCGCGGCTACGGTTACGACCCCCTGATCGTGTCGGGAGGATTCGATGGCGAAGACCCGATGATCGTGCACAAGGCCTTCTCCGAGGCACTCGCGACTGCCACCGACCGCATCGCTGCGATCCAGGCGGATGCCCGCTCCGGCGCGGTTACGGAACGCCCGGTATGGCCGATGCTCATCTTGCGCACCCCGAAGGGCTGGACGGGCCCGAAAGTGGTCGACGGGCTACCGGTCGAGGGCACCTGGCGCGCCCATCAGGTTCCGATCGCCGAGGTGAAAGGCAACCCCGAGCATCTCGCCCAGCTCGAGGAGTGGATGCGCAGCTACCGGCCCGAGGAGCTTTTTGATAGCGAGGGGCGCCCGAGTGCGCGCCTCGGGATGCTGCGGCCCCGCGGCATCCATCGCATGAGTGCGTTGCCGCAGGCCAACGGTGGCGAGCTGCTAGTGCCGCTCGTGCTGCCGCCCATAGAAGCGCACGAGGTCGACGTCTCGAAAGGTCGCGGAGTCACCGCCGAGGCGACGCGCGTGCTCGGAAACTGGCTCGCCGACCTGATGGGCGCGAACCAGAATTTCCGCATGTTCGGGCCCGACGAGACAGCGTCGAACCGGCTCGACGGTGTGTTCGAGGTCACCTCAAAGCAGTGGGAGGCGTCCATCGAACCCACCGACCTGCACCTCGCCGACCACGGCAAGGTGATCGAGATACTCAGCGAGAACCTCGTCGAAGGACTCCTCGAGGGATACCTGCTCACCGGTCGGCACGGAATGATGAACTCGTACGAGGCTTTCATCCATGTCGTGGACTCGATGTTCAACCAGCACGCGAAGTGGCTGGAAGCATCGAGTGAGATCGCCTGGCGCCGGCCCGTGGCATCCCTGACCTACCTGCTCAGCTCCCATGTTTGGCGACAAGACCACAACGGCTTCTCGCACCAAGACCCGGGCTTTCTTAACGTCGTCATGAACAAGAGCCCGAAGGTCGTGCGGGTCTACTTGCCGCCGGATGCCAACACGCTTCTGGTGACCGCCGAGCACTGCCTCGCGAGCCGCGACTATGTGAACGTGATTGTGGCCGGCAAGCAGCCTGCGCCAACTTTTCTCAGCATCGATGAGGCGCGAGTGCACGGTGCACGTGGCCTCAGCATCTGGGACTGGGCGGGCACCGAGGTCGCGGGCGAGGCACCGGATGTCGTGGTCGCCAGCGCGGGCGATGTGCCCACACTCGAGGCCCTCGCGGCGGTGCACCTGCTGGCCGAGGCCATCCCCGAGCTTCGCATCCGCTTTGTCAACGTGGTCGACCTGATGCGGTTGCAGCCGAGCGAGGAGCATCCGCACGGATCATCTTCGGCAGACTTCGATGCGTTCTTCACCACCGACAAGCCCATCATCTTCGCGTTTCACGGCTACCCCACGTTGATCCACCAGCTCGCCTACCGCCACACCAATCACGGCAACTTACACGTGCGCGGTTTCACGGAGAAGGGCACCACCACCACGCCCTTCGACATGCTCATGCTCAACAACCTCGACCGCTACCGCCTGGCGATGGATGTGATCCGTCGGGTTCCGGGGCTCGAGGAACGGCACGGAAGTCTCGTTCAGCACTACGCCGACGAGCGGGCCCGCATGCGCGCCTACGCCTACGAGCACGGCGAAGACAGCCCCGACGTTGTCGGTTGGGACTGGCTCTAGGCGACGGGACTTTTGGCACTGTGCCGGGCGGCGCCCGGGAAATTGACTGGTAGTAAATAGACCTCGCGCGCGAAGGTCGACGGTCGATCTACAGAGGGAGTGCCGTGAAGCTTGTCGTTGTGGGTGGCGTGGCCGCCGGAGCATCGGTTGCCGCGAGAGCTCGTCGTCTGGATGAGCGAGCCGAGATCATCGTGCTGGAGCGGGGCCATCACGTATCGTTCGCCAACTGCGGGCTTCCGTACCACATCGGCGAAGTGATCGCCGATCGATCCCGGCTGCTGCTCCAGACCCCCGAGAGCCTGCGCGAGTCACTCGACATTGACGTTCGCGTGGGTAACGAGGTCACAGCGATTGACCGCGTCAAGCAGACCGTGACGGTGCGAGAGTTGTCTACCGGCCGCGAGTACACGGAGACCTACGACGCACTCGCGCTGTGCACCGGAGCTGAGCCCGTGCGCCCGCCCTTGCCGGGCATCGATCTGCCGAGCATCCACGTGCTGCGACGGATCGGCGACATGGATGCCATCAAAGCCCAGCTCGATGCCGCCTTGGACGCAGCGGCAGCGGGCCAGCGCGGACCGGTGCGCTGCGTCGTCATCGGGGCCGGCTACATCGGACTCGAGATGGCCGAGAACCTCAAGCACCGCGGTGCCCTGGTCGAGATCGTCGAGATGGCCGACCAGATTCTGCCACCCCTCGATCACGAGATCTCGGTGCCGCTGGAGCGCCACGTGCGTAGCCGTGGCATCGGACTACACCTCTCCACCAAGGCCGCCGCGTTCACCCAGAACGCCGACGGGTCACTGACCGTCGAACTCAACAACTCGGTGTTCCTGCCGGCCGACCTCGTCATCCTGTCCGCGGGTGTGCGCCCCTCGACCGCCCTCGCGAAAGACGCCGGCCTGAAGCTCGGCGAGCACGGCGGTATCGTCGTCGACACCCACATGCGCACCTCCGACCCGCACATCTGGGCCGCCGGTGACAGCGTCGAGACGCCGAACACGGTGCTCCCCGGGTCCGGACTGGCGCCGCTGGCTGGGCCGGCAAACCGCGAAGCCCGGGTCGCCGCTGAGAACATCTGTGGCCGCGACACCGAGTACAAGTCCACTCAGGGAACCTAGATAGTGAAGGTGTTCGAGATGGTCGCGGGTGGTACCGGCGCGACCGAGCGCCAGTTGATCGCCGAGAAGATCGACTACCGAGCCGTGCACGTGCACCCGTCGGGCCACGCGGGGTACTACCCGGGCACCGCGATGATGCACATGAAACTGCTTTTCGCCCCAGACACTGGC
>JBBQZJ010000247.1:0-3459 GCA_038207805.1 Actinomycetales bacterium
CGGCACGTCACGCCTCATCGCTTCCGCGAACGGCTGCGGCCCCCAGGCCCACCAATCGACCGGATTGTCGGCGTGCGAGCGCAAGTAGGGACTTGCAGCGTCCGCCAAACGATTGGGCATAGTCTCAGGGTATGTCGTCGACGACCCTCACTTACATCGGCGGCCCCACCGCCATCCTCGACTACGCCGGCCTGCGTTTCGTCACGGATCCCACGTTCGACGCTCCACAGGACTACCCGGAGCCCGGCGAGGAGCCACTGGTCAA
This sequence comes from Actinomycetales bacterium, assembly GCA_038207805.1. Lineage (GTDB taxonomy): Bacteria > Actinomycetota > Actinomycetes > Actinomycetales > Microbacteriaceae > Rhodoglobus. The sequence continues at coordinate 266 of JBBQZJ010000247.1, forward strand.
GACGGCTGGGCCGGGAATCGCACGCGAGGCGATCGGACCCATCGATGCGGTGCTCCTCAGCCACCACGAGCACAAAGACAACCTGGACTACGAGGGTCTCGAGCTGATTGCCACCGGCGTGCCGACCCTGAGCACGCCGGATGCCGCGACCGATCTGTTCGGCGGCTCGGTGCGCGGCCTCGACTCCTGGGAGAGCCACCGCATCGGGGCCGTAACGATCACGGCAGTTCCAGCACTGCACGGACCGCCAGGCAGTGAGCGGCTGCTCGGCAAGGTGACCGGGTTTGTTCTCGAGGCCGACGGCGAGCCGACCGTGTACGTCAGCGGCGACAACGCCTCGCTCGCTCTTGTTCAGCAGATCGCCGGCCACTTTCCCGACATCGATATCGCAGTCTTGTTTGCCGGCGCCGTGCAGGTCGAGGGGCTGCCGGGGCCGCTCACGCTCACCGCGGCCGATGCGGTTCGGGCGGCAGAGATGCTCAGCGCATCCCGGGTCGTGGGGCTGCACGTCGAAGACTGGACTCACTTCACTGAGACTGCCGCCGACTTTGCGGCCGCGTTTCACGGGTTGGGTCTTCACGTGGCCACCCCGCGCGGCGTTGCCGTGTCGCTCTAGGGCGCGAAAGTTGGTTGCGACCTAAAACGTCGCTTCGTCTGGGTTAGCCCCCACCCGCATCCCCTGATCGAGCGAGTCGATCGCCGCCATCTCGTCGGCGCTCAGCTCAAACCCGAACACGTCAAAGTTTTGGGCCATGCGCTCCCGGGAGTTGGATTTGGGGAACACGATGATTCCGCTCTGCAGGTGCCATCGAACAACGACCTGCGCGGGAGCGACGCCGTGTGCGGCGGAGGCAGCGCGAATCGGCGCCATCCCGAACAGGTCGTACTTGCCTTGGCCCAGCGGTCCCCACGACTCGATTTTCATTGACTTGCTCGCAGCGTAATCACGCAGCTCGCGCTGGGCAAAAGCCGGGTGCAGCTCGATCTGGTCGACCGCCGGAACGGTACCGCTTTCTCCGATCACACGGTCGAGGTGGGGCACGTGGAAGTTTGAGACACCGATGGATGTCGTCTTACCCTCTGCCTTCAGCTGCTCCATCGTCTGCCAGCTCTCGAGATACTTGTCAAGGTCGGCCCGTGGCCAGTGGATCAGGTAGAGGTCCACCCGGTCGAGCCCGAGCTTGGCGAGACTCAGGTCCATGGCGTCGATCACCGACTGGGTTCCTTGATCGCTATTCCAGAGCTTGGTGGTGATGTACAACTCGTCGCGTGGGATGCCGGATGCCGCGATCGCGCGCCCGACTCCCTCCTCGTTGCCGTAGATAGCAGCGGTGTCGATGTGGCGGTAGCCGACCTCGAGGGCGTCGGTCACGATGCGCTCCGCCTCGTTCGGGTCGACCCGGAAGACGCCGAAACCGAGCTGGGGAATAGTGCTGCCGTCGTTGAGGGTCAGGCTGGGAACAGTCATGCTTCCAGTCTTTCACGCCTTCCGGCGGTCGTACGATGGAAGGCTGATGTCCGAGACCCCGATCACCGTGACCTACCCGCCCGAGCTGCCGGTCAGCCAACGGCGGGAGGACATCGCGCGCGCGCTCGCCGAGAATCAGGTCGTCATCGTCGCCGGCGCGACCGGCTCGGGCAAGACCACCCAGTTGCCCAAGATCCTGTTGGAGCTCGGCAAGAAGTCCATCGGTCATACGCAACCCCGGCGCATCGCCGCCCGCACGATCGCCGAACGAGTGGCCGAAGAACTCGGCCAGGAGGTCGGCGGCCTTGTCGGCTATCAGGTGCGATTCACCGACCGCGTCGGTGCATCGACACGGATCAAGCTGATGACCGACGGCATCCTGCTCAACGAGATCCATCGCGACCGGGACCTCAAGAAGTACGACGCAATCATCATCGACGAGGCGCACGAGCGCAGCCTTACCGTGGACTTTCTGTTGGGCTACCTCAAGCAGCTGCTCCCCCGTCGCCCCGATCTCACCGTGGTGATCACGAGCGCGACAATCGATCCCGCAAGCTTTTCCCAGCACTTTTGCGATGAATCGGGCGTCGGTGCACCCATCATCGAGGTATCCGGGCGCACCTATCCCGTTGAAATCCGGTATCGCCCTTTGGTCGCCGAGGAGGCCGGATCGATCGGTTCCGATGACGAGGAGGTGGCGGCGAACGCGACGGCGGACCGCGACTACCTGCAGGGCATAAACGACGCCCTCGACGAGCTCGCCCGCGAGGGCGATGGCGACGTGCTCGTGTTCCTCTCCGGCGAGAACGAGATACGGGATGCCGAGGACGCCATCCGGGGCCGGATCTCGGCGGGCGCCCTCCGAGCGGGCACCGAGGTGTTGCCCCTCTACGGCCGGCTCAGCGCGGCGGACCAACACCGGGTCTTCCAACCCAACACAAACTCGGGTACCCGCAGGCGAATCGTGCTGGCGACGAACGTCGCCGAGACGAGTCTCACCGTTCCGGGCATCCGCTATGTGATCGACGCGGGCACCGCGCGAATCAGTCGCTACAGTGTGCGCTCGAAGATCCAACGCCTACCGATCGAGGCGATCAGCCAAGCCAGCGCCAACCAGCGGTCGGGGCGGTCGGGCAGAACGAGCGACGGCATCGCGATCCGGCTGTACAGCGAAGAGGACTTCGCCCGGCGGCCGGAGTTCACTGAACCCGAGATTCTGCGCACAAACCTCGCGGCGGTCATCCTGCAGATGATCTCGCTGGGACTCGGCGACATCGCGAGCTTCCCGTTCTTGCAGCCACCGGACTCTCGCGGAATAAAGGACGGGCTCGACCTGCTCAGCGAGTTGGGGGCGGTGGAGTTAGGTGCCGTGAAACCGGGTGCGGATCCCCCCACGATCACCCGGGTAGGCAAGCAGCTTGCCCAACTGCCCATCGACCCCCGGCTGGCTCGCATGCTGGTGGAGTCGAAGAAGCACGGCACCACGCGCGAAGTCATGGCGATAGTAGCGGGGTTGAGCACTCAGGATCCCCGCGAACGGCCCCTCGAGAGGCGCGCGCAATCCGATCAGCAGCACGCGCGGTTCGTTGACCCGACGAGCGACTTTCTCACTCTGCTCAACCTCTGGCTGTACCTCGAAGGCAAGCAACGCGAGCTGAGTGGAAACGCGTTCCGACGGCTCGTCAAGAGCGAGTACCTCAACTATCTGCGCGTTCGGGAGTGGCAG
>JBBQZJ010000248.1:0-3432 GCA_038207805.1 Actinomycetales bacterium
CGGCGCCCTGCAGTGGGCAGCCAACGAGAGTCTCGACAACCTCAACTTCGTCATCAATTGCAACCTGCAGCGTCTCGACGGGCCGGTACGAGGCAACGGCAAGATCATTCAGGAGCTCGAGAGCTTTTTCCGCGGGGCCGGCTGGAACGTCATCAAGGTCATCTGGGGTCGCGAGTGGGACGAGTTGTTGGCTCGCGATAACGAGGGGGCACTGCGCGACCTCATGAACCGCACGCCCGACGGCGACTACCAGACCTACAAAGCAGAGAACGGCGGCTACGTTCGGGAGAACTTCTTCGGTCGTGACCCGCGCACGCTCGAAATGGTCAAGGACTACTCCGACGACCAGCTCTGGAACCTCAATCGCGGTGGACACGACTACCGCAAGGTGTACGCGGCCTTCAAAGCGGCATCCGAGCACAAGGGCCAGCCCACGGTTATTCTCGCCAAGACGGTCAAGGGATACGGCTTGGGCCCGTCGTTTGAGGGACGCAACGCGACCCACCAAATGAAGAAGCTCACTCTCGAGAATCTCAAGCAATTCCGCGACGTGATGCAGATTCCGATCTCGGATGCCACACTCGAGGCCGACCCGTATCAGCCGCCGTTTTACCACCCGGGGGTTGACGACGAGGCCATTCAGTACCTTCACGAACGCCGGCGGGAGTTGGGCGGCTACGTGCCGGAGCGGCGCTCGCGCTTTACCCAACTCGAGCTGCCCGAGAACTCGGTCTACGACGTTGTCAAGAAGGGGTCGGGCAAGCAGGAGATCGCGAGCACGATGGCCTTCGCCCGACTGCTCAAAGATCTGCTGCGAGACAAGAGCATTGGCAGCCGTATCGTGCCGATCATTCCCGACGAGGCTCGCACCTTCGGGATGGACGCCTACTTTCCGACCGCCAAGATCTACAACCCCAACGGTCAGCAGTACACCTCTGTCGATCGTGAGCAATTGCTCGCCTACAAAGAGAGCCCGCAGGGCCAGATCATCCATGTGGGAATCAACGAGGCAGGTGCCTTCGCTGCGTTTACCGCCGCTGGAACTCAGTACGCCACCAACGGTGCGCCACTGATACCGGTTTACGTGTTCTATTCGATGTTCGGCTTCCAGCGCACGGGCGATGCGATGTGGGCCGCGGGCGACCAGATGGCGCGCGGCTTCATTATGGGGGCTACGGCCGGCCGCACCACCCTCACCGGTGAGGGCTTGCAGCACGCCGACGGCCACTCGCTGCTGCTTGCATCAACGAACCCGGCGGTGGTCAGCTACGACGCCGCCTACGGGTACGAATTGGGCCACATCGTGCGCAGCGGTATCGAGCGCATGTACGGGGGCACCCACTCCGACCCCAACGTCATGTACTACCTGACCCTCTACAACGAGCCGATTGTGCAGCCGGCCGAACCCGATAACCTCGATGTCGATGGTGTCATTCGCGGAATTTATCACCTCAGGAGCGCCCCGATTGATGGCCCCCGGGCCCAGCTGCTCGCCTCAGGGGTGGCTGTTCCGTGGGCGCTGGAGGCTCAACATCTGCTGGCTCAGGATTGGGGTGTGTCGGCCGATGTCTGGTCGGTTACTTCCTGGACCGAGCTTCGGCGCGACGGAATTGCTGCCGAGGAACACAGCTTCCTCAACCCGAACGAGGAACCTCGCGTTCCCTACGTGACGCAGAAGCTGTCCGGCTCCGACGGACCGTTCCTCGCGGTGACCGATTTCATGCACGCCGTGCCTGACCAGATCCGGCAGTTCGTTCCCGGTGACTACGCGACCCTGGGTGCGGATGGCTTCGGCTTCTCTGACACTCGAGCGGCGGCTCGGCGATACTTCAAGATCGATGGTCCGTCGCTCGTGGTTCGAACGCTGGAGTCGCTGGCTAAGCGCGGGCTCGTCGACCGGTCAACCATTGGCCAGGCGATCGACAAGTACCGGCTGATGGATGTAGCGGCCGGTACCACCGGATCGGCCGGCGGCGAGAGCTAGGGCCGGGACCTCGTCGTGGCCAAGACCAAGGAGCAGACGCTCGCGTGGCTTCGCACGATCTCGGGCGAACTCGCGACGGCGACCCTCAAGCGACTCGATGACACGCTGCCGTGGTACGGCGCAATGCCGCCCGGGCGGCGATCCGCGGTCGGCCTCGTAGCGCAGGCGGGGATCACGAGCTTCATCAGCTGGTTCGATGACCCCAAGTCGATTCCGTGGATTGCCGCCGACGTGTTCGGCGCTGCACCGCGCGAGCTTCTGAGAAGCGTCTCGTTGACTCAAACGCTGCAGCTCATCCGGATCACGGTTGAGGTTGTCGAGCAACGCGTCAAAGACGGTGACGACGTGCTGCGCGAAGCAATCCTGCTGTACTCCCGGGAGATCGCCTTTGCCGCGGCAGACGTCTACGCGCGCGCAGCAGAGGCTCGCGGGCTGTGGGATGCCCGTCTCGAGGCTCTCGTGGTCGATTCGATCCTCAGCGGCGAATACGACAACGAGTTGCCGTCGCGCATTGCGGCTTTGGGATGGAACGGACACGGCGAGGTGTGCGTTCTGGTGGGTACCGCCCCCCAGATGCTCGACGTCGATCAGCTGCGTCGAACCGCTCGTCACCTAGACGCCGACGTTCTGATCGGCGTGCAGGGCTCACGGCTCGTACTCGTGATCGGCAGGGCGAGCCCGCGGGCGGACGGCCCGGACGCTGAACCCCCGCTGGCCTTTCTCGCTATCGCGGAACAGCTTGAGCCGGGGTTCGGCCCGGGCCACCTCGTGCTGGGGCATGAGGTTCCTACGCTTCTTGATGCATCGAAGAGCGCGAAGGCCGCCCTCGCCGGATTCGCCGTCGCCCGCGCGTGGCGTAATGCGCCGCGGCCGACCCTTGCCGACGATCTGCTGCCCGAACGCGCTTTCGCCGGTGACCCGCTCGCCCGATCGACTCTCGTCAATCGCATCTACCGACCGCTACAAGCACACTCGACAGATCTGTTGACGACGCTGTGGTGCTATCTCGACAACGGTCGATCGCTCGAGGCGACGGCGCGGGAGTTGTTCGTGCATCCCAATACCGTGCGGTATCGACTGAAGCGCGTCAGCGAAGTCATCGGCTGGGATGCCACGGGAGCACGTGAGGCGCTCATTCTGCAGGCCGCCCTCATCGTCGGCTCTATCGCAGACCCTGACTCGGCAAAACGTCGGTAACCTGACAAGGCATCGCTCGATTCTTCGTATGAATGCGACAGCGACTTCCCCCGAGAGATTGGCAGACTAGGCAAGTGATCGTGATTGTTGCGCCCGGACAGGGCTCCCAGACTCCCGGTTTCCTAGAACCCTGGCTCGATGTGCCTGGCGTGCGCGAACAGCTTTCGACTATCTCAGACGCCGTCGGCATTGACCTCATTGCCCACGGCACCACCTCGGACGCCGACACCATTCGTGACACCAAGGTTGCC
>JBBQZJ010000249.1:0-3407 GCA_038207805.1 Actinomycetales bacterium
GAAGATTCCGGGTGCGATCGACATCACGCGGATCAGGCTCTGGGCGAACTCGCGAGCCAACGGAAGTGTCATCTCCGCAACGGCCGCTTTCGATGCGGCGTACGCCGGCTGTCCGATCTGCCCATCGAAGGCGGCCACCGACGCCGTCATTACGATCACTCCGCGCTCCTCGTCGACGGGTTCGGTGGCCATCATGGCCGCAGCAGCCAAGCGCACCGTGTTGAAGGTTCCCGTCAGGTTGATGCCGATCACACGCTCGAAGCGGTCGAGGGGCAACGGCCCGTCACGTCCGACGGCCCGCTCGGCGGTGGCGACACCGGCGCAGCACACGGCAATGCGAAGTTGCCCGAGCTCGGTGGCGGCTTCGACAGCACGAGCCATATCGTGGGAGTCGGTCACGTCGGCGGGCACAAACACACAACCGTATTCGGCGGCGAGCTCCGTGCCTCGCGACGACGGCAGGTCAGCGATGACGACCCGTGCACCGCGGCTTGCCAGCCGCACCGCTGTTGCCAGTCCGAGGCCGGAGGCCCCGCCCGTAACGAGCGCCGAGCATCCAGAGATCTTCACTTAAAGCCGCTCAATGACGGTGGCATTGGCCATACCGGCACCCTCACACATGACCTGGTACCCGTAGCGACCGCCCGACCGTTCGAGCTCGTTGAGCATGGTAGTGAGCACCCGGGTGCCCGACGAGCCGAGCGGATGTCCGAGCGCGATAGCACCTCCGCGCGGGTTCACCCGGTCGGGGTCCACATCGAATTCCTGGAGCCACGCGAGCGGAACCGAGGCGAAGGCTTCGTTGATCTCGACGGTGTCGAAGTCGGAGACCGACATGCCCGTGCGATCGAGAATCCTGCGAGTCGCGGGCATCACGCCGGTGAGCATCTCGATAGGGTCGCTGCCTACGACCGCCGAAGCGTGAAAACGCGCCCGTGGCCGCAAGCCAAGCTGTACCGCTCGCTCTTCGCTCATGATCAGAACTGCGGATGCGCCATCGGTGAGTGGTGAGGAGTTGCCTGCGGTTACCCGCCACCCGATCTCGGGGAACCGTTCGCCGAGCACCTCGTCATAGAATGCCGGCTTCAGGCCCGCCAAGGCCTCGACAGTCGTGCTGGGACGAATCGTCTCGTCGGCGCTGAGTTCGCCAATCGGCAGAATCTCGGAGTCGAAGGATGCCGCAGCAGCCAGTCGATGAGAACGGGCGGCGAACTCGTCGAGCGTCTCACGCTGAAGGCCCCAGCGCGCGGCAATCAACTCCGCCGATATGCCCTGACCCACGAGTCCTTCGGGGAATCGCGCGCGCATGGCTGGTCCCCAATTGTCTTCGCCGAGTGTCGCTCGATTGATTGGGTGCGAGCTCATGAGCTCGATGCCACCCGCAATCACGATGTCGTAGGCACCGGCGATCACGCCCTGCGCCGCAAAGGTGGCAGCCTGCTGGCTCGAGCCGCACTGCCGGTCCACGGTCGTGCCGGGTACCGAGATCGGGAACCCGGCGGCCAGCGCCGCGTTGCGCGCGATGTTCACCGATTGTGTGCCGACCTGCGAGATACATCCCACGATGACATCGTCGACGAGCTGTGGATCGAGGTCGTTTCGCGCAACCAGTTCGCGCAGCACCGTTCCCAGCAGGTCTACGGGATGCCGGTCGGAAAGGGCCCCACCGGGCTTGCCGCGCCCGGACGGGGTGCGGAGGGCATCCACTATGACGGCCGTTGACATGCCTCTAGGGTATGACGATTAGGCGGGCTCCACCCCGAACGCTCGCGCCAGCTTGTCAATCTTGTGGGCACGACCGAGACGGGGGAGGTCGCTGCCGTCGCGGATCACGCTGCCGCCGGCCTCGAAGCCTTCGAGAAACTCCCGCGCCCATGCGACATCGGAGCGGGTGGGGCTGATGACCTCGTTGATAATCGGAAGCTGCTCGATGTCGAGGCATAGCTTTCCGGTCATTCCGAGAGCGACGGCCATCGCACCCTGCTCTCGCAATACCGGGTGATTGGTACCGACCGTCGGGCCATCGATGGGACCAGGAAGGTTACCGACACGGCTCGCAACGACAAGTCGAGAGCGCGGATAACTCATGGCGAGGTCGTCAGCGCTGGTGCCGGTATCGCGGCGGTAGTCCCCGCTGCCGAAGGCGAGCCGATAGGCGCCCCGGGCGCGGGCGATGCTGGCGGCCTCTTCGATTCCTAGTGCGGATTCGACGAGCGCAATGACCGGCGTCTTCCCTCGCAGGCGGTCGAATGTCTCCGAGACGTGGGCAGCAGCCTCCGTCTTGGCGAGCATGACACCGCGCAGGCCCGGCAACCCCACCAGCGTGTCAACGTCGTGCGACCAAAAGTCGCTGGTGCGGTCGTTGATCCGCACCCACGCGCTGCCGCCCCCGGCCAGCCAGCTGGCCACGTCGGCGAGAGCCTTCGGCTTGAGGCGGGGGTCGACGGCGTCTTCGACATCGAGGATGATCTGGTCGGCCCGCGAGGCCTCAGCGATATCGAACTCTTCGGGTCGCGTTGCCGCAACGAGGAGCCAGGAGCGTGAGATCTCGGGTGAGATCTCTCGATCGGGGCCCCGGGTGGTGGGATTGGCCACGGTTGATGCCTCTCTGCAGCGCTGTGGTGCAACGTTTAGGTTACCCGGTAGCGCCGTCGGCTAAGGCCGCAGTGATCCGTTTGAGACTGACAGGTTCGCTCGTTCCGAGGTGTTGGGCGAACAAACTCAGCCTGAACTCCTCAAGCATCCACCGGGCGCGGGCGATGCGCGGCTCAACTCCGGCCGCAAGCGGAAGCGTGCCGCCGGCCGCGAGATAGCGCTCGATCGCCGACTGCACTTCCGCCATCCATATCCGGTCGCGTGCGGGATTCTCCGCCAACTTGCTCACCCGGTGAATGATGCCGTCGAGATAGACGGGAAGGCGGCGAAGTCGGTCGAGGCCGGCGATGGCGACAAAACCGGGATACACGAGCGACTCGAGTTGGCTGCGCGCGTCCGCCAGCGGAGCAATCAGCGACATGCTCGCGGCGCCGCGGATTACCTTGTCGGTGTCGCGTGCCTTCCCCACGATGCGGGAAACGAGCGCAACCGTCTCGAAGAGCGAGTCGACAATTGTTGCCGAGACGGCATCCCGCAGCGTCTCGAATTCGGCCCGAGTCCATGGTTCGCTCTCACCCATTACCCGATCGATCGCGGCAATAGTGCAGTCCTGGAACAGTTCGGCCGTCGTGCGGTACGGGCTCTGGGCGAGCACCAACTTCTCGTTCGTCGTCAGGTGCTCCTGAACATATCCACTGGGGCTCGGGATGGCGCCCAGCAGCAGCCGGCGAACACCACCGCGGTGCGTGGCAGCTTGATCATCCGGCGTGGGGAGTAGTCGGATCGACGCGCTGGAGCCCTCGTCGACGAGC
>JBBQZJ010000250.1:0-3370 GCA_038207805.1 Actinomycetales bacterium
CAGGCGCCGATCATCCGCGATCGCGCCGAGGCGGCGGCGAAGGCCGCCCCGGGAGTGGCGAAGGATGTCGCGGCGAAGGTCGGCGACACCGCCAAGGATGTAGCGGGCAAGGTCGGCGACACCGCCAAGGATGTAGCCGGCAAGGTCGGCGACACCGCCAAAGATGTAGCCGGCAAGGTCGGCGACACCGCCAAAGACCTCAGCGACAAGGCGTCGGCGACCGCTCGAGACGTTGCCGATCGCGCGAAAGAGGTCGCCTCCGATGTGCGCGATCAGGCGGGGCGAGTTGCTGCCGACTTGCGAGGACGCGGCGAAGCACTCGTCGACTCCGCAGTACAGACTGCTGGCACCGCACGCGACAGCGCCATGGACGCCCTCGATGACGCCGACGAGGCGCTTGACGAGCGCACTAAGCCCTAGGGCCTGGGTCTTACCGCCTAGCCCTTCGGCAGCATTATCGGCAGCGTCAGCGGGCCGGTTAGTGGGGTGATGCCACTCAGTCGCTCCGGTGAGAGCACCTGCGAGACTTTCTCCTCCGTCATGAGTCCGGACTCGATAACGAGATCCTTGATAGACGCCTGAGTGGTCAGCGCCGTGTGGGCCAGGGTCGCCGCCGCCGCGTATCCGATGTATGGCGTGAGCGCGGTGACAACACCCACCGACGTTTCAACCTGCATCGCGAGCCGCTCAATATTGGCGGTGATTCCGTCGATGCAGTTCACCCGCAGCGTGTAGCAGGCGTTCGTCATCCACATGAGCGATTGCAGTATCGAGTGGGCGATGACCGGCTCGAAGGCATTGAGTTGGAGTTGACCGGCCTCCGCCGCCGCCGTCACCGTCGCATCCGCGCCGATTACGCTGAACGCAACCTGGTTGACGACCTCGGGAATAACCGGGTTGACTTTGCCGGGCATGATCGACGAGCCAGCCTGCCGTGCTGGGAGGAAAATCTCGCCCAGGCCGGCCTGTGGTCCGCTGGAGAGCAGGCGAAGATCGTTGCAAATCTTGGAGAGTTTGACGGCTGCGCGTTTCAGGGTGCCGCTGAGAGTCATGAAGATTCCCGCGTCACTGGTCGCCTCGATGAGGTCGGGTGCCGTCTCCATTTCGATCCCTGTGACTTCGACGAGGTGGCGGCGCACCGCTTCGGCGTACCGGGGATCCGCCGTAATGCCGGTTCCTATGGCGGTGGCGCCCATGTTGATTTCGTTCAGCCAAGGAATCGTCTCGGAGAGGCGATCGAAGTCCTCCTGAAGCGTGTGCGCAAACCCCCGGAACTCCTGGCCGAGTGTCATCGGAACAGCATCCTGCATCTGGGTTCGGCCAATCTTGAGGATGTCGTTAAACTCACGACCCTTCTCGGCAAATGACTTTGTCAGGCGTTGGTGTTCGGCGAGCAGTCGATTGAGGCTGATGACCATCGCCAGCTTGATGGCGGTGGGATAGACGTCATTCGTGCTTTGGCTTCTATTCACATCGTCGATCGGGTGCAGGTGCGAATAGTCCCCGCGCTCGAATCCCATGAGCTCAAGCCCGCGGTTAGCGATGATCTCATTCGCGTTCATGTTGGTGGACGTGCCGGCGCCGCCTTGGATGACCCCGACGCAGAACTCCTTGTGGAGTGCGCCTTCGACGATCTCCTCGCACACCCGGTCGATGATTGCGGCCTTGTCTGCCTCGAGGTCGCCGAGTTCGAGGTTGGCGCGCGCGGCCGCCTGCTTCACCCGAGCGAGAGCGATCACCAAATCGGGATAGGCATGAATCGCGCGGCGCGTAATCGGGAAGTTCTCGAGCGCCCGAGCGGTATGGATGCCCCAATAGGCCTTGGCGGGTACGGACATCGAGCCCAGGGAGTCGGTTTCGATTCGAGTATCGGAGGACATGTGCTGTAACCCCTCACGCGCTTGTGGCGCTGACGTGTCATGCGGATCATCGTTGATCGGCGAGACAACTCTATGCCGGATTCCCAGCCCACGATTGTTAGGGTCGAGCCATGCCCCGTGCCCTCGTTGCCGCATCAGCAGTTGTCGCCTCAGCACTACTCGTCTGCGGCTGTACGTCGAATCCCGTGCAACCGCGCATCACCCCGACCCCCGTTGAAAGTCCTGGCCCCGCGTCGGGGCCGCAGTTTCCCACCTGCGACCAAGTGACAGCCGCACTCGGGGGGCTCGTCGGCGAGCTCACCTACAACCCGGCGGCATCCGTCGCCCAGACTTCGCCCGAGGCGTACCCGCAGGCCGTTTGTATCTACACAACGGCGGATGCCGTGACCCAACTCGGTGTGACCATGGCGGCGATCAGTTTCCAACAGGCGGAAATTGACGGGTACGCCACGCTACCCAACGCGATCGCCGACGATCGCACGACTCAGTACAAGGCGGTCATTCAGACTCTCGCACCCGGTGACATCGACGACGGAATTCTCGACTCGGCGCTGTATTTGTTCGACACGAGCTACTCGGTAACGATTCAGGGCCTGTCCACGGGCGATCCGATCCCGGTGAGCATGCCGCAACTGACAGTTGCCGCAGCGATCGACGCCGCGTTCGGGGTGCGCGCGCTCGTCGGGTAAAGCTTTGTGAGGTAGCGGCAGTCGCACAGCGGCAGTCGCACAGCTGCAGTCTCCTAGCTGCAGCCGCCTAACGTCCGCCGCCTCCGCCTCCGCCGCCGCCACCGCCGGAGAATCCCCCGCCACTGGACCCGCTCGAGAAACTCGATCCGCCGCTCGAGGACCAACTGCTTCCGCTCGACGACGAGGCAATCGGTGCAACCGACGACCGTGATGCGCTCGCGAAGCTCGAGAGCAGGCTGGGCGAGAAGGTTTCGGCATCCAGCCACGACGGAGTCTGATCGCCGTACTGGGCCCGAAGCTCATCAGCCCAACGATCCTCGACTCCCCACAACACGGCGTACGGGAGCAGTCTTTCGTTGAGCTTCACTACGGCCCCCGTGTCGGTAACGTCCACCCGCTGGGCCCCTTCGGGACTCTGCAAGACACGCATCCGCGCTTCCTCCGCGATCGTCAGGTACTCGCGAAGACCCAGCAGGTACTCTTTCGCTTCGGCGCCCTTGCGGGTGAGGTGTTTCGGCTTGACCAGAATTGCCGATATCGCCAACCAGAGGGCTCCGGATGCGACCGCGAAGCCGACGACCCCTGCGCCGAGCACGTCGTTGACAACGGCCCAAATCCAGACGGGGACGAATGCCGCAAGAACCCAGAAAGCGCAGCGACCCAGAATCTTGGGTGCAGAGCCTCCCGGTACCGCGCGAAATCCCGATGTGCTCACTGCCGAGGAGGTGGATGCCGTCAGCCCGAAGAGCGCAGCTCCTACGGTCGCAGGCAGCGCCCCGGGATTCACGCGCTTGCCTGGCT
>JBBQZJ010000251.1:0-3370 GCA_038207805.1 Actinomycetales bacterium
TGAGGACGCCGACCTCGTCATCCTCTGCATTCCCGTCGGCGCCTGCGGCCCTGTCGCTCAGGAGATCGGACCGCATCTCAAACCGGGCGCCGTCGTCTCCGACGTCCCGAGGGTTAATGCACTGCCTCTGGGAGATCATCGACAACTCGGTCGACGAGGCGCTGGGTGGGCACGGGTCCGAGATTGCGGTAGTGCTCCACGCCGACGACAGTGTCGAGGTGCGCGACCGCGCGCGCGGCATCCCGGTGGATATTGAGCCCAAGACGGGGCTCTCCGGCGTCGAAGTCGTCTTCACCAAACTCCACGCCGGGGGTAAGTTCGGATCGGGATCCTACGCGGCATCGGGAGGCCTGCACGGGGTGGGTGCGTCGGTTGTGAACGCACTGTCTGAGCGTCTCGATGTCGAGGTGGACCGGGAGGGCAAGACCTGGGCGATGTCCTTCCATCGGGGTGAGCCGGGAACATTCGCTGACGACGGCGCGCCCACCCCTGATGCGCCCTTCACCCCGTTCACCTCGGGCAGCGAGTTGCGAGTAGTGGGTAAGGTCGCGAAGGGCGTCACCGGTACTCGCGTGCGCTACTGGGCCGACCGTCAAATTTTCACACGCGGCACGACCTTTCAGACCGAAGAACTGTTCGACCGGCTGCGCCAAACCGCGTTCCTCGTGCCACAGCTCACCCTTGACGTGACCGATGAGCGGGGCGAACAGCCCGTAAATCAGGTGTTCCACTTCGACGGTGGGATTGGCGAATTTGTCGAGCACCTAGCACCCGACGCAGCGTTGACGGATGTCTGGCGGCTGACCGGCGAAGGAACATTCACCGAGACTGTGCCGGTGCTGCAGGACAACGGACACATGACCCCCACTGAGCTAACCCGAGACTGTCAGGTGGATGTTGCGCTGCGCTGGGGCACGGGATACGACACGGTGTTCAAGAGCTTTGTGAACATCATCGCGACGCCGAAGGGGGGAACCCATCAGGCGGGTTTCGAGCAGGGGATGCTCAAGTCTCTGCGCGGTGAAGTTGATAAGAATGCTCGACGGCTGAAAGCGGGAACTGACAAGCTCGATAAGGAAGACATTCTCGCGGGGCTCACGGCGGTCCTCACTGTGCGACTGCCGGAACCACAGTTCGAGGGCCAGACCAAGGAGATATTGGGCACCCCGGCGGTGCGTGCGATTGTCGCATCGGTGATCGCCTCGTCCATGGCGGCGAAGTACGCATCGAGCAAGCGCGATGACAAGGCGCAGTCTGCCCTGGTGCTCGATAAGGTCGTCGCGGAGATGAAGTCGAGACTCTCCGCGCGTGCTCACAAAGAGACGCAGCGCAGAAAGAACGCCCTAGAGAGCTCATCTCTGCCGGCCAAGCTTGTCGATTGCCGGTCAAACGACGTGGCCAACAGCGAGTTGTTCATCGTTGAGGGCGACTCGGCGCTGGGGACTGCAAAACTGGGCAGGGACAGTGAGTATCAGGCTCTCCTGCCGATTCGGGGCAAGATCCTCAATGTTCAGAAGGCCTCGGTGAGCGACATGCTCTCCAATGCGGAATGCGCCTCCATAATCCAGGTGATCGGCGCGGGATCGGGGCGAAGCTTTGATCTCGAGTCAGCCCGGTACGGCAAGGTCATCATCATGGCCGATGCCGATGTCGACGGCGCTCACATTCGCACTCTACTGCTGACCCTCTTCTTCCGGTACATGCCCGAGATGATCACGGATGGCCGGGTGTACGCTGCGGTTCCGCCGCTTCACCGAGTCGTCGTGATGAACCCCGGATCCAAACCGAACGACACGATCTACACCTATTCCGAGGCCGAGTTGAATGGTGTGCTCGCGGGCCTCAAGAAGAGTGGCAAGAAGTATCAGGATCCTATCCAGCGCTACAAGGGTCTGGGAGAGATGAATGCCGACCAGCTCGCGAGCACAACAATGGACCGCGCGCACCGCACTCTGCGCCGAGTGAACGTGGGCGACGCCGGGCAGGCGGCGACCGTGTTCGAACTCCTGATGGGCAACGATGTCGCACCACGCAAAGAGTTCATCATTGCGGGTCACGGCCTCGATCGGGATCGCATCGACGTCTAGCCCGGTTGTCGCGATTGCGGAGCACGAGTTCACCATCCATCCGTAGACTTCGCGCGTGCCCGCCCAACTCGATCTGATCGTTACCGGTGGTTCTGTCGCGGGCACGGTGCGTCGAGGCCTGCGGATGTGGCGCGGCATCCCCTACGCGGCGCCCCCGGTTGGCCCACTTCGTCTCAAGTCACCCGCCGCGATACCGGTCTGGAATGGCGTGCGGAGCGCCGAGAATTTCGGGCCGATTCCTCCGCAGGACCGTAACGGTCAGTTCAGAGTGCGCAGCCGGGCCGAGATGAGCGAGGACTGTCTCACGGTTAATGTGATCGCCCCTCTCGAGACCGGGGGAGCGCTGCCGGTCATGGTCTTCATTCACGGCGGTGCGTACAGCGTGGGGTCGGCTCAGGAGATCCGCATGCAGGGCGAAGGTCTCGTGCGTCGTGGCTCCGTGATCTTTGTGAACTTCAACTATCGCCTCGGTGCCCTCGGGTACCTCGACTTCACGAGTCTTTCAACTCCGCAACACCGCTTCGACAGCAATCTGGGTCTACGAGATCAGGTCGCTGCCCTCGTCTGGGTTCGCGACAACATCGCCTCCTTCGGCGGAGACCCTGCTCGCGTAACCATTTTTGGTGAGTCAGCGGGTGGCAATGCTGTGACAACGCTCATGACGATTCCCGCTACCGAAGGGCTGTTCTTCAGGGCGATTGCCCAGAGCGCACCACCCAATGCGATTTACCCCGCCGAACTCACCGCTCGTTGGGCACGCGAATACGTCGAGCTACTCAGCGAGGAGGTCGACAACTCGAGTACGGAAAGCACCAGTGTCGAGGATGCGGCGCCACTGCTGATGGGGGCAAGTGTGACGCACCTGGTTGCCGCGACCACCCACCTGCAATTGCTCGCGCCGGACCGCGCTCCCGGAACTATCGCTCTCTCACCGGTCATCGACGGCGAGTTCGTCCCGGAGCGTCCGCTCGACGCATTCAAGGCCGGTCGCGCCCACCGGGTTGCACTGATTATCGGCACGAACGACCGTGAAGGCTCCCTGTTCCGCGGACGGCTAGATATTCTCGCTACCACACCGCCGCGCATCCGGGCGATCTTCGCGAACACCCGCAAACGGGCCCGCAAGGCGCTCAAGGCTCAATATCCCGGGCTGCCGGCCAAGCGCGCGGCAGCCGACTTCGGCGGGGACTTCGCCTTCTGGTACCCCTCGATCAAGGTTGCCGAACGACATGCGCGCTACGCCCGGGTCTATGTCTACCGGTTCGACATTGCCCCTCGGCTGC
>JBBQZJ010000252.1:0-3255 GCA_038207805.1 Actinomycetales bacterium
TGGCGGTCCATGGTCATCTCGAAGAGGATCGACCCGAGGATCCGGTCACCGGTGAAGGCGGGGCTCGTGATGATGCGGCTGCGCATCTCGTGAATGAGGTCGAACATCTCGTCCTCGTTCGAGTACGCGGCCTCGTTGACGCCGTAGAGCTTCAGTGCCTTGGGGGTGCTGCCACCACTCTGGTCGAGCGCGGCGATGAAGCCCTTGCCACTCTTGATCTTGTTGAACTGTTCGGTGTTCATGAGTCCGCCTCTTCTCAAGGGGTGATTCTATTGGCATACACCCTCGGGCGGCGAGAGGCGAGGCATGAAGGTCCCGTCTGGCGGGATCCGTCCGCGAGCCCGCGGTTACGCGGCCATGCTCGTTGCAAGAAGCGCGAGCTGCACTTCTGCACGATGGCACTGACGGCCCTCGGCCTCAAAGCACAACAGGACGGCGCCGCCCTTGGTGCTCAGTTCCCTCAGACGCCCGAGCGCCTCCTCGGCTCCTTCGGTGCCGATCACTTCGGTGCGATAACGCTCACGCGCCGTCGTCGCCCTGTCGGATCGAGGCAAGCCCGAGGACCTGTTCTGGTTCACGCTGTTACACCAACTAGGTCACGTGCTTGCGGGCAAGCGCGACGAGTTCTATCTGGACGTTTCAGGTGAGAGTGAAATGCCGCCGTGGGAAGTAGCGGCCGATGCGTTCGCGGCCGAGTCCTAGATTCCCGACGACGAGCTGCCCCGGTTGCACGGGGTCAACAGCCTGAAGCGCCGAGTCGAGGTTGAGATGCGAACGGCGAGCTAACCGGATACGGAACCGCCGCGGCCAGCCGAGGGCATCTCGCGCCGAGGCACCGTCACGACGGAATGACGACGGTCTTGATCCCCTCGCCAGCCGCGGCAGCGTCGAAGGCCGCACGGAACTCGTCGATCGGCACCGCGCGTGTCACGAGTGGGCCCAGGGTCACGAGCCGCTGCTCGATGAGCGCCATGGCCCGGCGCCACGACACCGCCGTGGACGCGAAGCCGCTCGTCACGCTGAGCTCCTTGTAGAGCACCAGATCGAGCGGCAGCGTGACATCCCTGCCGAAGATGCCGACCTGTACATAGCGCGCGCCCCGGCGAGCAGCGCGCAGGGCGGTCGCCGCGCCGGGCGCGCTACCGGAGCATTCGATGACCACGTCGTAGCTGTCGGCCTCGGGAGTGCTCGTCGTCGTGCCGATGCCCAGGCTTGCGGCGATGGCAAGCCGCTCGGCGTCCTTCTCCAGGCCGGCAAGCACCACTGTGCCGCCCTGTGCTCTGGCGACCTGGGCCGCGAGTTGGCCCATCGCCCCGGGGCCGGTGACCAGCACGCGATCCCCGGCATTCACGATCGGCGGATCGAGCAAGCACTGCGTGACGCACGCCAGCGGCTCGGAAAGCACGCCGTCTAACTCGCCGAGGTGGTCGGGCAGGACGTGCAGGTTGATAACAGGCATGACGACGAAACGAGCGAAACCGCCATTCTTGAAGGAGCCGAGCGAACGGCGGTTGGGACACAGGTTGCGTCGCCCTGCCCGGCACCAATCGCACTTCTCGCACGTGGAGTAGTAGGTCTCGCACGCGACGCGAGCGCCGATCCAGGCGGCGTCGGCCACATCTCCGACCGATTCGACGACGCCCAGGATCTCGTGGCCCATCACGACCGGCGGTTCGCAAGGATATTCGTCGTGGGCGACGTGGATATCAGTTCCGCATATCCCCGTCGCGATGACCCGCACGCGCGCGTCGCCCGGCGCGGCCACCGGCTCTGGCACCTCCTGCAGCACCACGGCGTCGGGGCCAAGACCGGCCTTGACAATTGCCTTCATCATGGCGCCGCTCACCGGGAGACCGCTGGGAGCGCCGCTAGTCGGGTGGCAAAAATGCCTCGTGATCTGCGCATCTCTTCATTCTCTCTTCCCTCGTTGGAACTCGTCGTCGTTGGAACTGATCGGTTGACGGCAGGACGACCCTGACATCGGCCCGCCGACCGTGCGCTGGCGCAAAGCGGGCAGCTCAGTCAGGGTTCGCCACCAGGATGTCCCGGACCAGTGCAGCGAGCTCGGCGTCGGCCGCGAGGAACTGGCGCAGCGTGCGGCGGGTCGGCCCGAAGTCGGCGAACTCGGCGACACTCATCCCGTCCGGCTCGTAGGCGCGACTGAACTCCGGGATGAGCCGCTCGAGCTCGACGATGACGGCCGGATCGACCGGCACGTCGATCCGCGAGGGCAGTGCAAGACCGTTGGCATTGATCTTTTCCTGCCAGCCGAATGGCGGAGAGATCACCAAGTCCCCACCGACCAGCTCGGAAAGCTGCAGATGATTGCGGAACGCGGCGCACAGCACCCTGGTGCGGTAACCGCGCTCGGTGAAGATTGCGTGAGCGCGCTTGAGCGCCGCCACGCCCGCCCAATCCAGGGCGCCCGGCGTGATCAGGGTGCCCGCCTTGGCGGCGACGTGCTTGAGCCAGTCGTCCAGACGGCCAGCCATGATGGTCGCGACCGGGCCCATCTGTTCGGTCGGCAGGCCCGCGGCTTCGCGCCGCAGCAGCCCACGCTCGACAGCCTCGGCGACGGCGACAGCTTGCGCCACCGAGAAGGACAGCGTTGCGTTGACGCTCACACCGCGGAAGGTGGCCTCCTCCATGGCCTCGATGCCGGCCTGGGTGGCGGGTAACTTGACAATGATGTTGGGAGCCAGGGTGGAGAAGTACTCGGCCTGGTTGGCGAGCGCCGCGGCGTCGCGGTGCAGGCGCGGGTCGGTCTGGATGGAGAGCCGTCCGTTGCGGCCGTGGTGCCGGTCGAAGATCGGCTTGAGCAGCGCGGCGGCGTTGATCGAGAGCTCCTCGACCACGCGCCAGCCGATCTCCGACTCGCCAGCGGTCGGTCGTTCCTGGGCGAGCTCGGCGATCCGGGCCGTCCACCGCGGGAGGTCGGCGTTGATCGCAGCGAGCGCGATCACCGGGTTGCAGGTCGCCCCCACGGCGCCAAAGCCGATCGAACGGCGTAGTTGCTCGGGATCTGCGGAGTCGTTCCACAGCGCCGTCTGCGGGAAGGCCTCGGTCATCCGACCCAGAGGGGTGCTCATGTCGGCCGACATCCGGTCCTGGTCGAGCTGGGTCATGGAGTCCTCCGTTGCACTCGTTCGCGTGATCGCCTTGGGCGTACCGGTCCGCACGGTTGCGGGCGTGGCGCACGGCCCCATTTCATTGCACGGCGCCAACTCTTGTCAAGCATATGTCCTGACAAACTTA
>JBBQZJ010000253.1:0-3242 GCA_038207805.1 Actinomycetales bacterium
CCGACAAGCTCGGCGTACGCTGCCTTTGCCTGATCGGTGACGATCGCGTCGGGCCCTTCGGCGAGGATGCGTCCGTCGGCGCCGAGGATGGTGCGGTTCGGAAGATCGAGTTCGCGCCACCAGATCACGTCAGTGACATCGCCGAACGTGCAGATCATGGCGATGCCCGAACCCTTGTCTTGCTGAGCCAAGTGGTGGGCTACGACCGGCACTTCCACGTCAAACAGCGGGGTTCTGACTGTGCTTCCAAAGAATGGCTTATACCGCTCGTCATCGGGATGCGCGACGAGAGCCACGCAGGCGGCCAACAATTCCGGCCGCGTGGTTTCGATCTCGATGTCGCCCTGGCCGTCGGTGCGGTGGAACGCAACGCGATGGTATGCGGCGGGTTGTTCCTTGTCTTCGAGCTCGGCTTGGGCGACCGCGGTACGGAAGGTGATGTCCCAGAGCGTCGGAGCGTTTGCCTGGTACGCCTCGCCGCGAGCGAGATTGCGCAGAAATGCGCGCTGGGCAGCGCGCTGGGCGTCGTCGCCGATGGTGCGATAGGTCAGGGACCAATCGACGCTGAGTCCGAGCTGGCGCCACAGGTCTTCGAACTGCTTCTCGTCTTCGGCGGTGAGGGTCTCGCACAGTTCGACGAAGTTGCGTCGCGAGATGGGCAGCTGGTCGGCGGCCTTGCCGCTGGACCCTTCGCCACCCTGCAGCGGGGGAGTGAACTCGGGGTCATAGGGCAACGTCGGGTCGCAGCGCACGCCGTAGTAATTCTGCACGCGGCGTTCCGTGGGCAGGCCGTTGTCGTCCCATCCCATCGGGTAGAAGATGTTTCGTCCACGCATCCGCTGGTACCGGGTGATGAGGTCCATGTGGGTGTAGCTAAAGACGTGGCCGATGTGCAGGCTGCCGGACGCGGTCGGCGGGGGAGTGTCGACGGAAAATACGGCCTCGGGGCCCGCAGCTAGCGCAGCATGTCGATCAAACCGGTAGGTCCCGTTTGTCTCCCAAGCGGGACCCCACTTATCTTCGAGGCCTTCGAGGGCGGGCTTGTCGGGGATGCTGTCGGCCACGGGTGGTGCTCCGGTTCGATATATGCGGCACCGAGTCTGTATCGCGTGCGGGTCGCGGGGCGAAGAGGTGCCTGAGTATGACTGTGTGTTGATTCTATCGGAGTGCTTTTGGGGGTCTCGTTTCGATACGCCGCCCCTGGTGGCTACTCAACCCGCGGGGTTTCGATACGCGATCTGCTGTCGCTACTCAATCCGCGCGAGCTCACGCATGAGCGGACTCTTCGAGTGGAGAGCGAGAGGAACCCTCGCCGGGTCCTGGGATCGCGGCGGCCTCAACCAGTACTGTGACTCGCGCCCCGAATCTCGTCGCAGGATCCGCCAGTGGTTGTTGTGGAGGAGCATGTGGTGATGTCGACACAAAAGCACTCCATCTCGAGTGTCCGTGCGTCCGCCGTGTTTCCATTTCACTATGTGATGAACCTCGCAGGCGGATGGCGGTTTCGTGCAATAGGGGAACAGACATCCGCCGTCGCGCACTGAAATGGCGAGGCGCTGCGGCTGGCCGAAGAGTCGTTGAGTGCGACCAAGGTCAAGAATCTGGCGGCGACCGTCGAACTTGATGCCAATCATGCCCACGTCGCACACGAATCGATCGATGCTCTCCCGCGAGACGGGCTGGGCGTCACCTTCAAGGAAGCCGTGACCTCCGGCGCCGGCGAGGGTCTGCTCGGTGACAACGACACGCACTGCCGGGCGGCGCGCTCCAAACAGCGTGCCAGGATCGGCGTCGACTGCAAGGCGGACAATGTCGACCAGCGCATCGGCGAGGAGTTGGTCGTTGCTGCGGGGGTCGGCAATGAGCCCCTCTGCCTCGGCTTGAGCCGTGGCATCAACGAAGCGAACGCCGCGGCGAGGTGCCATGATCGCGTCGAGCGCGGTGAAGACGTGTAGCCCCGCCTCGGGGTCGAGAAGGAACGCCCCTTGATACATTCCGTCGTCGCGCACCCAACGCTTGAGGTACCGGTTGTCGCGGCGTTCTTTCTCGCGCCGAGCGATGCCGGCTTCGTCGAGCCGATCGCGGGCGGTGCGCGCCTCCCTACGCAGTTCGTCAAGGGACGTCGCCGAGACACGCGAGATCAGCCGTTCACACTCTGCGGCGAGGTCGCTGGCCGGTGAGGTCTCAGCGACTGCAGCAAGGCCTCGCCGAATCGCCTCCGCGGCGGGAACCGACAGCGCGCCACTCACCAGTGCTCTCGACAGCGCACCTTCCCACAAGGTATCCGTCGCGGCCATCAACGTGCCCGCCGCGATCAGCTGCGTCGCCTCTGCCCGCGACACGGGTGCCACCGATTGCAGGAAACTCTCCGCGCTACCGAACCCTCGGCTCTGCGCCAATCCGGAGGGGCCGGCATCCCGAGACGAACGCTTTGCGATCTCAGCAGACAACCACGCCGCATACAGATCAACACTCTGACGATGCGACGTGAGTAGAGCGTGGGCGGTAACGAGATCGTCGTCACCGAGCGCGGCAAGCGCCGCGGCATCCGCGCCAAGCTCGACAACCGCGGCGGCGGTGTGAGCAAACGACTCGGTAAACGACATGCCCCAATTCTCGTACAAATCGAACGTATGTTCGAGAAATAACCCACGAAATATAGCAAGTTATTTGGCCAGAGCCTGTTGAGGAGAGGGTCGGAAACTCTGACCGAGCAGCTCCGTGGTCGTGGTCGGCCGCACATCGTCTTGAGGGCCGATCGTGTGCTCAGCTGGAGCCGACAAGCGCGTGTTGGTCTCGGAGAGCGACATCAAGGTCGCCCGCGAACTGGGAGGCGCTTATCGCCGGGTGAACTCCGGGCGCTTGACATTTCGGCGACTCAGCACGCCGCCCAGTATCAGCAGCGTGACCGCAGCGAGAAGCCACGGACCCGCCCGTAGCCCTGTGTCCGGCAGGGCGGCCACTGTCACGTCCACAGCGGCGGCTGGCCCCGACGCGAACCGGCTCGCCGCAACCACCGCGACCGTCGTAGCGCCAGCGCCGAGACCGCCGATTGTGATCCTGCGGGCATCCGCCGCAACAGTACGCTGCGCAACGATCACACCGCCCTGAACGAGCGTCACAATGTACCCAGCAACGGGCACCGGCCCGGATGCTTCATCCCACGACACGACGACTGTGCCGACACCGCACACCGCGTGATCGGTTGGAGCGGTTGTCGCCTGCTTTCTCGCGGTAATGAC
>JBBQZJ010000254.1:0-3242 GCA_038207805.1 Actinomycetales bacterium
TCATTGGTTTGCCGGTGACCCTGCTGGTGCTGACGGAGGTCTACACGGCGCTTGATCGTTCGGGCAGCCGCGCGGCGCGGATCGTGCTGCTACTGCGCAACTATGTTGCGCCCGCTGGAGCGCTGCTGATACTGCTCAGCCAATCGCGGTACGTCAACATCGACCTGACATGGACTCAAGTCACCGCGACGGTGTTCGGGTTCCTCGTGATCCTTGTACTGCTGAATTCGCTCAACTTCGCTCTGTTCGTTACCGCAAAAGAGACCAGTTGGCGCAGCAAGGTGCCCAGCATCTTCGTCGACATCGTTCGTCTGCTCGTCATATTGGTCAGTGTCGCCGTGCTGTTTTCGGTGGTCTGGGGCACCGACATTGCGGGGCTTTTCACGGCGCTCGGCATTGGATCGATCGTTATCGGTCTCTCGCTGCAGAACGCCGTCGGATCTGTGGTCTCCGGACTTCTCTTGCTCTTCGAACAGCCCTTCAAGCTCGGCGACTGGCTGGAGGCGGACGGGGTGCGCGGTCGCATTGTCGAGGTGAACTGGCGCGCCGTGCACATCAAGACGTCGACGGGCGTGCACATCGTGCCAAACGCCTCGCTGGCGGGCAGTTCATTTATGAATCTCACGCGAAACGACTCGCCGTTTGAAGCGTCCATTTCCGTCAAGTTCGCGACCGATGACGCGCCCGACCTCGTCATTGCGGTGTGCACTGAGGTCGCAGCGGAGCTACCGTTCCTGGCTCCCGGCGAGTCGGCATCCGTTGCGCCGGTGGCAAAGGCGCGCTACGAAGTCGACATTCCGATCATCAGCCCCGCGAACAATTACGCGACGCTGAAGGCCTTCCGCACCCGACTCTGGTACGCGGCCCGGCGTGCCGACCTGCACCTCGACGGCGACCTCACCGATAACTACAACACCCCCGAGAATGTGGTCGAGCAGTTGCGGTCGGTAAAGGCCGCCCTGTATCTCTCCGACGAGGATGCCGCGGCGATTGCCCCCGAGCTTCGCCTGGAGCGGTTCGGAGCTGGCGAGGCCGTGGAACGACCCCTCGTGGTTCCGGAGGGCATGCGCTACGTACTTTCGGGCACCGCAAATCTGATCGTTTCGCTGGAGTCGGGCGTTGAGGTACAGTTCGCGGCTCTCACGGTGGGCGATGTGATGGGACTTACTGCGCTCACGCGACAGGGCGTATCGGCGCGCATCATCGCGGCCACTGACTTGGCCGTTCTGTTTGTGCCCACGGCCGTGCTCGACCGGCTTGTCAAGACTCGCCCACGGCTGGCGCGCGACATCGGTCAGGAGCTCGACAACCGTCTCGCTCGGGCCAAGTCAGCCCTGACGGCCGCAGGCGTCGAAGTCGATCTGGGCACCTCCCGGCTGATCGCCTAACGTCACAATTACGATACGCGGCCGGGGCCATCCAGCCCATCGGTGCACAGGGCACCGGGCTCCGGGGCCGAAGCCGCCTTCCAGAACTTCTGAATGAAGAGCTCGAGATTGGGGTCGTCGGGTCCAGTCAGCTGAACCTGGTTGGCCCAGGCGGATGCGACGACCGGGGCGGGAAGCCCCGGGTACGGCGACAGGATCGCATAGGTGCTCGGCATGGCGCTGCGGAGAGCGGCGACGGCGTCAGCGTCAAGCGCATCGGGGTCGTAGGTCACCCACACAGCGCCGTGTTCGAGCGCGTGCACCGCATTCTCGTTCTGCTGGGGCTGGTCGTATATGCCGCAGTTGAGCCACACACTGAAGTGATCGCCGCCGGCCGGCGGGTCCATCTCGTACTGGGCCAGGTAGTCGACCGGGGTCGGGTCGACGTGCACGGAGGTCAGTGTTCCGAAGTTCTGAAGCCCGGGAATCGCAATCTCGTCCGGCGAAAGTTTGGGTGTGGCGCTGATCACCACAACTGTGATGACGAGAGCCACCACAACGACTGCTCCGACGACGGCCGAGATGATACCGACGCGCTTGTTGCGCTTTTCGTGTTGTTGTTTCTTCTTGAGCGTGGCGACCTTTTCTGCGCGCCGCGCATCACGTTGCTGCTTGATCGTCAGATCGGATGGAGTTGTCACTCGTTTCGTCCTGTTCGTCGTGTTTGTCGTAGAGAGCGGCCCAACAACATTCTTTCATTGACCGCGGTCACGTTTCCTGTGACATCGCATTCGAAACGTGGTGAACGGCCGCTGGTAGATTGGCCACACCATGAAGTACTTCCACTCCGTGATCGACCTCGTCGGCAACACTCCGCTGGTTCGCCTCAACCGGGTAACAGACGGGATTGCCGCGACCGTGTTGGTCAAGGTTGAGTACCTCAATCCGGGCGGTTCATCCAAAGACAGAATCGCGACCCGCATCATCGACGATGCCGAGGCCAAGGGCCTTCTCAAGCCCGGCGGCACGATTGTTGAGCCCACCAGTGGTAACACCGGAATCGGTCTCGCACTCGTCGCTCAGCAGCGCGGATATCGGTGCGTCTTCGTGCTCCCCGACAAGGTCGGAGAAGACAAGCGCAACGTGCTCACCGCGTATGGCGCCGAGATCGTGGTCACCCCCACCTCGGTCGCGCCAGACAGCCCCGAGTCGTACTCCGGGGTGTCCGACCGGCTCGCGCGGGAGATCCCCGGGGCGTTCAAGCCGAATCAGTACGCCAACCCCAATGGGCCGCTCAGCCATTACGAGACCACGGGCCCGGAAATCTGGCGCGACACCGACGGCAAGATCACCCATTTCGTCGCGGGAGTCGGCACCGGCGGAACGATCAGCGGGGTCGGCAAGTACCTCAAGGAGGTCTCGGGCGGTTCGGTGCGTGTGATCGGCGCCGACCCTGAGGGTTCCATCTACTCCGGCGGCACCGGACGCCCGTACCTCGTGGAGGGTGTCGGCGAGGACTTCTGGCCGGAGGCGTACGACCCGAGCGTGGTTGACGAGGTGATCGCGGCATCCGATGCCGTCTCTTACGACCTCACCAGGCGGCTCGCCAGGGAAGAGGGACTGCTCGTCGGCGGGTCGAGCGGACTCGCGGTCGCTGCCGCACTCGAAGCGGCTCGATCCCTCGGGCCCGACGACGTCGTGGTCGTTCTGCTGCCGGACGGCGGTCGCGGCTACCTCGGAAAGATCTTCAATGACACGTGGATGCGCGACTACGGTTTCGCGCAGGCGAGCGAAGGACCGACGATCGCCGACGTCATCGCCGCGCGGGGCGAATCCATCCCCGAACTCGTGCACGTGCATCCGACCGACACGGTG
>JBBQZJ010000255.1:0-3241 GCA_038207805.1 Actinomycetales bacterium
GTGGGAATCGGACCCACTACCTCTTCCTTACCAAGGAAGTGCTCTACCAATGAGCTAAGGGGGCGCACTGCAGGCAGAACCCCTGAGGCACCGTACGAGACTACCAGCATCCTGCTCGCCTTTTCAGCGGGATCGGGGCAGAAAGCACCGGTGCAACGGCGCAACTATGTAAGCGCTTACATTCGGCCGAAAATGCCGTAATGTCGTGGCATGACCGTCGAGACCGCACTGGAGCCTGTCGTCTCCACCACCACCTCTCCTGGCTCCGAGTGGTGGCGCACTGCTGTCATCTATCAGGTGTACCCACGGTCATTCGCCGACTCGACTGGCGATGGAATCGGTGACCTCACGGGTATCGAGAGCCGCCTGCCCGCGCTCAAACAACTCGGCGTAGATGCGGTGTGGCTGTCCCCGTTCTTCCGCTCGCCGCAGAAGGACGCCGGGTACGACGTCTCCGACTACCGAGACATTGACCCCATTTTTGGCACCCTCGCCGACTTCGACTCTTTGCTCGCGACGGCCCACGGGCTCGGCCTCAAGATCATCGCCGACATGGTGCCGAATCACACGTCCGACCAGCACGTCTGGTTCCAAGAGGCTTTGGCCGCACCGGAGGGATCCCCCGAGCGCGATCGCTACATATTCCGGGAGGGCAAGGGCCCGAACGGCGACATCGCACCCAACAATTGGGAGAGCGTGTTCGGCGGCCCGATGTGGAATCGGGTGACGCGACCCGACGGCACCCCCGGGCAGTGGTACCTGCACATCTTCGATCGGTCACAGCCCGACCTCAACTGGGAGAACCCGTGGGTGCGCGAACAATTCTTCGACATCCTGCGCTTCTGGCTCGACCGGGGAGTCGACGGTTTTCGGGTCGATGTCGCGCACGGCATGATCAAGCAAGCGGGCCTGCCCGACTACACCCCTCCCGTCGAGGCGGCGAGCATGGGTGGCGCTGCAGCGAAAGACACGCAGACGCCGCCCGACCCGCCATACTGGGGCCAGCCGGGAGTTCACGACATCTGGCGCGGCTGGCACAAGGTTCTCGCCGAGTACGAAGGCGACCGGGTGC
Organism: Actinomycetales bacterium; assembly: GCA_038207805.1. Taxonomy (GTDB): domain Bacteria; phylum Actinomycetota; class Actinomycetes; order Actinomycetales; family Microbacteriaceae; genus Rhodoglobus. The sequence goes on from JBBQZJ010000255.1 coordinate 1,073, forward strand.
TCTGTGCCGAGGCGTGGGTCGATCCGCTCTCGAAGGTTGCGCTGTGGGTGCGACCGGATGAAATGAGCCAGGCCTTCAACTTCGGCTACATGTTCACGCAGTGGAAGGCTTCGGCGCTGCGCGCGGTCATCGACGAGTCGCTCGCGGCCTTCGGTGGTGTTGGGGCACCGAGCACCTGGGTGCTGTCCAACCATGACGTCATCCGCCACGCGTCCAGGCTTGCGTTGACCGCCGACAGCCCGCAGGGGGCAGGAATCGGGCCGACGTCGCCGGGCAAGCCGAACGAGGAGCTCGGGCTCCGACGTGCCCGCGCCGCGACATCCCTCATGCTTGCCCTGCCCGGAAGTCACTACCTGTATCAGGGTGAAGAGCTCGGCCTGCCCGAAGACATCGAACTGCCAGACTCGGCGCGGCAGGATCCGACCTGGTTTCGCACCCACGGAGAGAAGTACGGGCGAGACGGATGCCGCGTGCCGATCCCGTGGGAGGCCAACAAGCCCGGCTTCGGCTTCAACACCACGGGCAAGAGCTGGCTACCGCAGCCCGCGGACTGGGGTCGGTTCGCGCGCGACGCGCAGGTCGGTGTCGCGGGCAGCACGCTCGAGCTCTATACGCTCGCCTTGCGGCTGCGCCGCGAAAACAACTTGGCTGGCGGCTCCGTCGAGTGGCTGAGGGGTTTCCGCAAGAAGGTCGTTGCTCTGCGTAATGGTGACATCACCGTGATCACGAACATTGGCAAGAAGGCGATCGAGATACCGGCGGGCGAAGTGCTGTTGTCTAGCGGTCCGCTCGACGCCGGCACGCTACCGGTCGACACCACCGTCTGGCTTCGGGTCTAGCTCGCTCAGTTCACCGCGTTATCGGTGAGCCAGGTGAACGGGTTGACCGGCACCTTGTTGATGTGCAGCTCGAAGTGCAGGTGGGCGCCGTAGGAGTTTCCGGTGTCGCCGACGAGGCCGATGAAGTCGCCCACGCGAATCGCTTCACCGACGACGAGTGGACTAGAGCCGTACTGCATGTGGGCGTAGACGCTGTCAATGTTCACACCGTTGATCACGTGGCTGATCATCACGTTGTTTCCCAAACCGCCGGAATCGTTGGCGTGGATCGTCACAATGCCGTCGGCTATCGCGTAGATCGGAGTGCCCGAGCCCGGGGTGAAGTCGACACCGTTGTGGAAGGCCTGACCTGAGACGCTCGCATCACGCGGCCCGAACTGGTCGGTGGTGGGCACCGAATATGGGAATGGCCAGCGGATCGCCCCGGTCGTCGCGGTATAGGTGCCCGAGTTGCCGTACTGCTGGCGCAGACGCTCCGCGTAGGAGATGACGGAGTAGGTGTCGCGTGTGAGCTCGGGACTGGCTGCTTCGGCAGACACTTCTAGCGTCTGGGCCGGGATCGTCGTTGTCGTGGCCTCCGTGGCCTTAGTGAGCGGTGCTACCGCTGCCGCGTCGCTCAAGAACAAGTTCGACGGAACAGACACGGCAACCAGAAGCGCGCCCGCAAAGAGGAGAGCCCCGGTCGACAGGAGCATCGACGATACTTTGCGCTTCTTGCTCGGCCGCGCCGCAACCGTTCGCGGCTTTGTCGGTGCCGGCTGTCTCGCGGGCTTCGTCGGTGCCGGCTTTCTCGATGCTTGCTGTCTCGATGCTTGCTGTCTCGATGCTTGCTCTCGCGCTTCCCGGCGAGTCAAGGGTGCCGGCAACGAGGTCGCCGGGATGCCTGACTCGCGCAGGGACATGATGAACTCCTTCGGAATCCGCAAGCCGCTACGAGGCGACGCGATTCCTGGGACTGTTGGTCTGCACGCTGTGACCGCGCGCAGATAACGGATAGGTAAAGATTACCCGCTCAACCTGTGAGAAACCAAAGCCCCATTCACGGGGCCAGCGCTGCGAGCGCGCTTTCTAGCCGTGCCGCGATCTCGGGATGCCCGGCAAGAATCATGTCCCGGTCTGCGCGGGCGTGCCCCCATCCCTTCACGGCGGCACCCGCTTCGGCCGCAATCAAGGCGCCGGCGGCGTGATCCCACGGGCTGAGGGTGCGTTCGAAGTACGCGTTGTAGCGACCGGATGCCACGAAACACAGGTCAAGAGAGGCCGTACCTTGGCGCCGGATGTCGCGCACCAGCGGCAGCAGACCCGCGACCAGGAGGCCCTGCTCACCGCG
>JBBQZJ010000256.1:0-3233 GCA_038207805.1 Actinomycetales bacterium
ACCCACGCAAAACAGTTCGTATCGAGCTTCGATCGGCCGAACAACCAGTATCGAATCGAACCGAAGGCGCAGCCACTACAGCAACTGTTGACGCTGCTGCGCACCGAGCATCCCGGCGATGCCGGGATCGTGTACTGCCTGTCGAGGGCGTCGGTCGAGAAGACTGCGGAGTTTCTGGTGCAGAGTGGCATCCCCGCGCTGCCCTATCACGCGGGCCTCGACGCGCGCGTGCGTTCCAGCAATCAGAGCCGGTTCCTGCGCGAAGACGGCATGGTCATGGTCGCTACGATCGCGTTCGGCATGGGGATCGACAAGCCCGACGTGCGCTTTGTCGCGCACCTAGACCTTCCCAAGAGCGTCGAGGGGTACTACCAGGAGACCGGTCGCGCCGGCCGCGATGGCTTGCCCTCCACCGCATGGCTCGCCTACGGGCTTCAAGATGTCGTACAACAGCGACGCATGATCGACACTTCGACTGGCTCAGCGCAAGCCACCGGGCTAGAGAATCTCGCCCATCGCCGTAACCTCACTGCGCACCTCGACGCGATGCTTGCCCTGTGTGAGACCATCCAGTGCCGCCGGGTGCAGCTGCTCGGCTACTTCGGGCAGACCTACCTCGGCACCCAAGCTGCCTCGGCGCTGGCGTCGCTCCAAGCTCCAGCGCGCTGCGGCAACTGCGACACCTGCCTCAGCCCGCCCGAGACCTGGGACGGCACGGTACCAGCGCAGAAACTGCTCTCGACCGTGGTGCGCCTGCAGCGGGAACGCAACCAGCGCTTCGGTGCCGGGCACCTGATCGACATCCTTCTGGGCAAGTCGAATGATCGCGTTCGTCAGCACGGCCACGATGACCTCTCGACCTTCGGCCTGGGCCAGGAACTCAGCGATCAGGAGTGGCGATCGGTCGTGCGCCAACTACTCGCTCAGGGGCTGCTCGCGGTGCAGGGCGAGTACGGCATCCTCGTGCTGACCGAGGCGTCGACCTCCGTGCTGTCGGGCGGTCGCACGGTGCTGTTGCGACGTGAGGCGCCCAAACCGTCGAAAGCGGCCAAACGAGCGATCAAGGCTGACCTGCCGGGCGAGGCCGTTCCCCTCTTTGAGCGCCTGCGCACGTGGCGTGCCGAGGCGGCGCGCGAGCAGGGTGTTCCCGCCTACATCGTCTTTGGGGATGCCACGCTCAGGGGAATCGCGATCACCCGACCATCGACAATGGTCGAGCTGGGTGGCATCACGGGCGTCGGCGAGAAGAAGCTCGAACAGTACGGCGACGCCATCCTCGCGGCGGTCGCCTCGGAATGAGCCACACAAACCGACCGCTGAGGTGACCACCATGGCATGTCACGAAAACGACAAGCACACCGCGGATGCTTGCACGAAATCACCAAGATGAATCCCTGAAGCGAGAGCACGTTTGGTGCCTGTCTACGGACAACTCGCGGGCCGCGAAAGGCCGACGTAGCGTGGAATCATGAGCAATTCACTCGCGCGCACCGCGCCCTCGCCCGCCCTACAGAAGACTGCACCGGTCATCGATGTCGCGGCGCTGGGCCAGCAACTGCTGGGCAATTGGGCTGACGTGCGTCGTGCCTCTCGCGCCTTTGCTGCACGACCCGACATGAAGCGCATCGAAGGTCTGTCGATGGCCGACCACCGGGCACGAGTGTTTGACCAGCTGCATCTGCTGGCAGCGGAGGGGGCCGTTCACAAGGCGTTCCCGAAGTCGGTGGGTGGCTCAGAAGACGCTGGAGGCAACATTGCACAGTTCGAAGAGCTCGTACTCGCCGATCCGTCCCTTCAGATTAAGGCCGGGGTTCAGTGGGGTCTCTTCGGCGCGGCAGTGATGCACCTGGGTACGGAGCGTCACCACCAGCAGTGGCTTCCCGGAATCATGAACATGGAGATCCCCGGGGCATTCGCAATGACCGAGACCGGACACGGTTCGGACGTTTCGGCGATAGGAACCACCGCAACCTTCGACGAGGCGACGGACGAGTTTGTGCTGAACACCCCGTTCCGTGCGGCCTGGAAGGACTACCTCGGCAACGCAGCCCTGCACGGCCGTGCCGCTGTGGTGTTCGCCCAGCTCATCACTCAGGGCGTCAACCACGGGGTTCACGCGTTCTTTGTGCCACTTCGCGATGACGACGGGTTCCTGCCCGGAATTGGCGGCGAGGATGACGGCCTCAAGGGCGGACTCAACGGCATCGACAACGGCCGACTGCACTTCACCGATGTTCGGGTGCCGCGCCTCAACCTGCTCAACAAGTATGGCGACGTGGCGGAGGATGGCACATACAGTTCGCCAATCACGAGCCCGGGCCGTCGTTTCTTCACCATGCTGGGAACTCTGGTGCAGGGCCGGGTCAGCCTCGACGGAGCTGCCGTGGTGGTCTCGAAGCTAGCCATGACGATCGCCCTGTCCTACGGTTCGCAGCGTCGCCAATTCACGGCAGCCAGCGACACGGAAGAAGAGGTCATCCTCGACTATCAGCGCCATCAGCGCCGCCTGCTACCGCGCCTCGCACAGACCTACGCTATGTCGTTCGCACACGACGTCTTCCTCGACAAGTTCCACGACGTGTTCAGTGGAGCACACGACACCGACGCCGACCGGCAAGACCTCGAGACTCTCGCGGCCGCACTCAAGCCGCTGAGCACGTGGGGTGCCCTCGACATTCTTCAGGAGGCCCGCGAGGCCTGCGGTGGCAACGGCTTCCTGGCCGAAAACCGTCTCACGAGCCTGCGCGCCGACATGGATGTGTACGCCACCTTCGAGGGCGACAACAACGTACTCCTCCAGCTCGTTGCCAAGCGGCTGCTCACCGACTACTCCCGCAAGTTCGCTGGCGCGGATGCCGGAGCGATGGCTCAGTACGTCGCCGACCAGGTGGGGGATGCCGCGATCAATCGCACCGGGCTGCGGCGGCTCGCCCAGAGCGTGGTCGACTTCGGCTCGACGGCACGCTCGGTCGGCTACGTTCGCGATACCGATGCTCAGCGCCAACTGCTGACGGACCGGGTTCAGACCATGGTTGCCGACATCGCGAGCAAGCTCCGCAACGCCAATAAGCTGCCCAAGATGGAGGCCGCCCAACTCTTCAACTCCAACCAGAACGCGCTCATCGAGGCGGCCCGCGCTCACGGCGAGCTACTGCAATGGGAGGCGTTTACCGAGGCAGTGGAGAAGATTGAGCACGACGACACGCGTCAGGTTCTCACCTGGCTGCGCGACC
>JBBQZJ010000257.1:0-3228 GCA_038207805.1 Actinomycetales bacterium
CGGGCCATCCCCGACTATCTTGCTGCGGCAGATCTCGAGGTGCACGAACTCGACGGTCAGGGATTCGGAACCGCGAGCCTGGAAGCACTCGCAGTGGGGATTCCGGTTGTCGCGGCGATCAAGCCGAACAACTTCGTCGACGTCATTGTGGAGGATCGCAAGCACCTGTACCTCACGGCGCCGCTGTCAGCGCGTGACGGACGAGCCGACCCGGCGGCGCTGGCCGAGACACTTCTCGAGGTGCTGGCCGATCCGGCGGCTGCCCGCCGCAAGGTCGCAACGAACGCTCAGACCCTGATTGACGAGCACTTTACGATTCAGCACGTTACGTCGAAGCACCTCAACGTGCTTGCTGCGCTGGTTGCCGACAATCCCAGGGCGCCTCAGACGCGCTAGAGCTGATTCTTGAGCGTGTCGATCACGCGGTGCGATGGGATAATCGATGCCCGCTCGGCTTCGGCATCCACTGTGCCCGCGATCAGACCGACGAAGTGTTCCAGTTGCGCCGCGAGGGGTTCTTGGCCGCTGACCAGCTCGGGGATCTCAATCACCGTCTGGTGGCGGTAACCGCGTCCATCGTCGGTAACGGCTTGATCGGAGACGTGCCGGTACACGGTGACGTCACGACGCAGCAGGTCGATCTCGACAAGCTTGTCGATGTCATGGATCACGAGGTTGCGCACCTTCCGCTGGCCGATCCGGCTCGCCGAGATGTGCGCGAGCCCGCCTCCCGGGAAGCCCAGAACGACTTCGGCGACATCCTCGGCGCCCGCCTCCGACTGCGGATGGAAGTATCCGAGAGAGCCGCGGATCTCGTTCGGCTCGCCCCCGAGAAACCCGACGGCGAGATCGACGTCGTGCACGAGCAAGTCCCACGAAACTCCGGTCTTGATCCTCGGAACGTACGGGGAGTGGCGGGTAGCGGAGACGTGAACGGGCGCCTCGATCATCGCGCGCGCGGTCATGACCGCGGGGTTGTAGCGCTCGAGCAGGCCACACATCATCGGGATGCCGCGCTTGGCGGACTCCCCGAGAATCTCGAGCGTGTCGGCGAGGCTGTCTGCCACCGGCTTCTCGACCAGTACCGGTACACCCTCGGCCAGCACCCGCATCGCCAGTTCGTGATGCGCTTCCGTTGCCGCGGCGATGACTACGCCGTCGATGTCACTCAGCGAGCCCAGTTCGGGAAGCCACGAGGCGTTGTACCGTTCGGCAACCGCTGACCCCACGTCGGGTCGTGGATCGACAATCGTCACGAGCTCCGACAGAGGCGACTGCGAAATCACGCGCGCATGCAGGGAGCCCATTGACCCAGCGCCTACGAGAAGAATGCGTGGTGCTGCCATGGGATTCCGTTCGGTGCTTCGGTCGGGGGGACTTCGGTCAGGGGGATGCCGCGGTCGCGACGCTGTCGATGATCGTGTCCAGATCCGCGCGGGTCAGCTTGGGGTGCACGGGTAGCGAGACTACCTGCGCGACAACCGACTCGGCGACCGGATAGCTGCCGATCTTGACATCGTCGCGATTGCGGTAGCAGTCGTAGTCGAAGACGAGTTTCGGGTAGTAGATGCCACATCCGACACCCAACTCGCCCATTTTCGCGACGAACTCGTCGCGCGAGACAGCGGCATCCTCGGTGATGCGCACCGTGTACTGGTGCCAGACGTGGCGCCGCCCGTCGAGCTGGCGCGGCGGCACGACACCGGGGATCGAGCCAAGCCCGGCGGTCAGATATTCGGCATTAGCCTGCCGGGCGGCAACGATCTGGTCGTAGCGGGCAAGCTGCGGGATGCCCAGCGCCGCCTGGAGGTCGGTCAGTCGGTAGTTGTGCCCGGCAACCTCGTACTGGTACCGAGCGCGCATGCCCTGGTTGCGCAGAACCCTTAGGCGATCGGCCAACACGTCATCATTGGTCGTGATCATGCCGCCTTCGCCGGTGGTGAGGTTCTTGGTGGCGTAGAACGAGAACGAGCCGAGACCAAAGGTGCCAGCGCTTCGCCCAGCATCGGTCGCTCCGTGGGACTGCGCTGAGTCTTCCACGATGAAGAGCCCGCGATCGGCGGCAAGGGTGGCGATGTCGGCCATTGGTGCCATTTGTCCGTACAGGTGCACCGGCATGACGACCTTCGAGCGCGGGCTGAGAGCCGCTTCGATCGTCTGCGCGTTGATGGCGAAGTCGTCGGCGGCGATATCCGCGAACACGGCCGTCGCTCCGGCTTCGAGGATCGCGTTGAGAGTTGCGACAAAAGTGAACGGGCTCGTCACTACTTCGTCGCCGGGCTCGAGGTCGAGAACTTCGAGCGATGCGACGAGAGAGGTGGTGCCGTTGTTGACGGCGATTGCGTGCTTGACGCCCACCAGAGCAGCGAACGAATCCTCGAGCTGCTTGACTTTTGGCCCCTGCGCGACGCTGCCGGAACGGATGACTTCGAGCACTAGGGCTTCTTCGTCGGTCCCAAATTCAACAACGGTTATAGGTATCATCGAGAGCCACTCTGTCTTATCTGCTGTTTGTTTCAGCAATTCTAGAGTGAATTGAGTCGACAAGAGTTCGGGCGCCGAGGGCGTTGAACTCGGTAAAGGATTGATACTCCAGTGAACGCGATTCATCCCACAGCCGTCGTGGGCACGTCGGTCACCTTCGGCTCCGGAAACGTCGTAGGCCCCTACGCGGTCATCGGCGGTAACGCCGTGATTGGTGACAACAACTGGTTCGGGGCCGGAGTCGTGGTGGGTGCGCCACCCGAAGTTCGCTCGTTCGATCATCCCGTCGACTGGGTTTCGGGGTCGGATCCGTCATCGCCCGGCGTCGCTATCGGTGACGACAATCGATTTCGTGAGGCGGTACAGATTCACTCGGGTTGGAAGAATCCCACCCGGGTCGGTTCGAACGCGTTCATCATGAATCAGGTCTACATTGCGCACGACTGCGCGCTGGGCGACACCGTGACGATCGCCTCCAGCGCGACGCTCGGCGGCCATGTCGCGGTCGGCGACGGGGCGACGATTGGGCTGGGCGCCGCCGTGCATCAGTTTCGGGTCATCGGCGCACTGGCAATGGTGGGGATGTCATCGGTGATCACCAAAGACGTTCCTGCGTTCGCGATGGCGTTTGGTAACCCGTGCCGAGTCGAGGGGGTCAACGAGGTGGGGATGCAGCGCAACGGTTTCACCGCGGACGAGATTTCCTGGGTGCGCGACTGGGTGGCGGGCTCAGCAGGTGCAGCA
>JBBQZJ010000258.1:0-3197 GCA_038207805.1 Actinomycetales bacterium
ACCCGGTCGCGTACGGTGCGGCCTTGAAGTTCATCGCCATCGTGAGGTTAGTGCGCCCGTGGTAGGCGTGATCGAGTACGCCGACTCCGGTACGGCCGGTGTGTTTGCGGGCAATCTTCACGCCGTTCTCGACGGCTTCGGCGCCCGAGTTAACGAGAACTGTCTTCTTCGCGAAGTCACCGGGGGTGTGCTCGGCCAGCAACTCTGCGACCCTCACGTAGGTCTCGTATGGCGTAACCGTGAACAGGGTGTGGGTTACTTTCTGGAGCTGAGCGCTCGCCGCGGCGACGACAGCGTCGTCGGTATGGCCGATGGTCGTCACTCCGATTCCCGCGCCGAGATCGATGAACTGGTTGCCATCGACATCAACCAGAATCGCCCCATGCGCGCGGTCGATGTACACCGGCAACGCGACCCCGACGCCGACCGGGACCACCTTCAGGCGACGCTCATGCAGCTCGCGCGACTTGGGGCCGGGAATCTCGGTAACGAGGCGACGTTCCTGAACAAGTGACGGGACGGTGGGGGCAAGGGTGTCAGTCATAATGAAGTCAAGTTTATCGCCGGGCGAGCCCCCGCGCCGCCACGAATCCCAGGAAGTGCAGCATGAATCTTGAGCACCTCTTCGAGGTCGAGGTCCAGTGGCAGGGGAACTTGGGCAGCGGCACCAGCGACTATCGCGCCTACAGCCGTGATCACGTGGTCTCCGCCTCGGGCAATCCGGAGATTTTGGGCTCGAGCCACCGGGTATTCCACGGGAGCGCCGAGCGTTGGAATCCCGAGGAGATGCTTGTAGCTGCACTCAGTCAGTGCCACATGTTGAGCTATCTGCACGTCGCGGCGTCGAACGGTATCGTCGTTCAGACCTATACCGACAGGGCATCCGGCATCATGCAGCAGACCGGCAACGGCGGTGGGCACTTCACCTCGGTGACGTTGCGACCGGTGGTGAGCATTTCGGCCGGGGACCCGGAGGTGGCCAGGGCCTTGCATTCCGAGGCGGGCGACAAGTGCTTCATTGCGTCGTCGGTGGCCTTCCCCGTGCACCATGAGCCGAGTATCGTAATTTCATAGCCTTGGCGGGGTCGGCAACCTCGGTCGAATCGAGGTCGATATGAATCGCGTCGGAACATCACTTCTTATTGCGCTAACCGTGAGCATCGGGATAGCGGGCTGTCAGTCCGCCCCGATGCCTGTGCCCTCTCCAACACCAACGGCAAGCGGTACTGGTCCAGACGGTGCCGTCAGTGAGGACGATCTTGTCGTTCCGGCCGGTTCAACCACCGTCGGCGATTTCGGCGATCCATGTTTGTTGCTGAAGAAGAGCGAAATCGAGAAGGCCTTGGGCGTCGCCGTATTGGGCGTAGCGCGGGGCGAACTTAAGGAAGATGGCAGCCAGTTGTGCGCCTGGGCAATGGATGCCGAGGGCAGCTCGGCAGCCGCGCTCGGCGGCTTCGTAGGAACTGTTCCTGGTGACTTTGGTGCGGTAGTCGACGGGCTCGGAACGGGTGGCGCCGCGTTCGGGGTATTCGTCGGGCCCGTTGATTCGGCGGACCTCGGGTCAGACGATAGCGGCGATACCGGAGATTCGCAGCCGGCGCCCGGCGTGAACATTGTGAAAGTCAACGTCGGGTCTAGCGGAGCCGTTGTTACGACGCCCAATGGGGGAGCGGCTTTCACGTCGGACGGAATTCGCACGTTACTGACCTTGATGGACCTGATCACGGGACCGCCGTCGGCCGATGCCCTCGAATTATTACTGACCACGGCATACAACCGACTCTAAGGGGTCGGCATCAGCGGGATGTCGGTCACCCTTCGCACAGCTTGAGTGCGGAATGATGGGGTGTTCGGATTCCGCTCGAAAGGCCCTTACCGTGCGCACAGCAGTGTCTCTTGCCCTTGCCGTAACCCTTGCCGCGTCTTTGGCTGCGTGTTCCGCTACCACCACTGACTCATCCGACTGCGCGGTGACTCCTGCGGGCTCGGCGTCCAACGCGGTGAAAGTTGCTGGCGACTTTGGTGCGAAGCCGGATGTCGCGATCACTTTCCCCACGTCGACCACCTCTACCGAGCGCACGGTGGTGATTGAAGGCGATGGTGAGGTGGCTGTCACCGGCGACAGCGTCTTCGTCGACTACTCCCTCTTCAATGGCGCGACAGGCGTCGAACTGACCTCAACCGAATACACCGAAACCTCACCGGTCGAATTCCCGATCGATGACACTCAATTTCTTACCGGGATTGTCAGAACACTCGAGTGTTCCCGTGTCGGCTCGCGACTCGTCGGCGTCATCCCGCCCGTGGATTCGTACGGCGATGCCGGATCGTCACAGCTGGGTATTGCTCCGGGCGAAGACATTGTGTTTGTCGTCGATGTTGTCTCGATTGCTCCGCCCCCGGCGCCCGTGCTGCCTCGGGCCGACGGGGTGGATCAGCCTGCGACCCCCGGCTTCCCGACCGTAGTTCTTGATGACACTGGGCGCCCGACCGTCACGATTCCCGACGAGGCCCCGCCCACCGAATTGAAGATCGCGGTGCTCAAGCTGGGTGATGGTCCCGTGGTTGCGGACGGCGCCGATGTCACGGTGCACTACGAGGGCATCAACTGGAACACCAAGGTCATTTTCGATGAGAGTTGGGCGCGCGGGGCACCATCGACGTTCAACACCGCACAGGTGATCGCGGGCTTCAGCGCTGCTTTGGTCGGCCAAACCGTTGGCTCGCAAGTGATCGTGATCATCCCGCCCGACCTGGGCTACGGCGAGGCTGGTAGTCCTCCCGACATTGGGGGAACTGACACCCTCGTGTTCGTTGTCGACATTTTGGGAATAGCTTAGGAGTCATGCGCAGGGTCATCCTCCTCGGTTCGACCGGGTCGATTGGCATCCAAGCCCTCGACGTGATCGATGCGAACCGTGATCGATTCGATGTGGTGGGCCTTGCGTGCGGCAGCAACCAAGCACTCCTCGAAGAACAGGCAGCGCGGTTTGGCGTCAAGCACACCGCGCTGGGGGTCGACGAGGCGACACAGTTGGTGCGCAGTATCGACGCCGACGTGGTCCTCAACGCGATCACCGGCTCAGTCGGGCTCGCGCCAACCCTTGCTGTGCTCGAGCGTGGGACCACGCTGGCCCTAGCGAACAAAGAGAGCCTCATCGTTGGCGGGGAGCTCGTCACAGCGCTCGCGAAGCCCG
>JBBQZJ010000259.1:0-3108 GCA_038207805.1 Actinomycetales bacterium
CCCATGCCGCCGACCGGTACGTCCCAGTCGCCGGTGCCACCACCGATCACGTGATACAGGAAGCAATGATTTGCGGCGAGTGATTCATCCACATTCGGCGCGAAGGTGCCGATCAGTGCGTCGGTGAGTACGACGCCGCGAACGAGGTCGCTGGCGAAGGATGACGCGATCGCTTCGCCCACGGGGCGCTCGATCAGTTCCCGCCAGAGCCGGTCATCCCCCACGGCGGCCCGAGCCTCGGATCGGGTGAGGAGCGGATCCGTCACGGTCGGGAACAGCCTCGACGCCAACCGCGCGGTGCCGGCGTAGAACTCGGCCCAGGGTGTCGCGTCGGCCCCGAGTGCCGCCGCCGTCGCTGCGGCATCCGCGTTGTCGATGAGCAGGCCGGTGTCGGTGCCCGGCGCGGGTGTGTAGCTGGAGTACCGGCGGCGCTTGAGGCGGATGTCGAGCCCCAGGTCTGAGATGACCCGGGCCGGAAGCAGGGACACCAGGTAGGAGTACCGCGAGAGCCGGGCATCCACCCCCTCGAATGCCGGAGCCGAGACCGCGGCACCACCGAGCCCGTCGAGGCGCTCCAGAACCGTGACTCGCTTGCCCGCGAGCGCGAGATAGGCCGCTGCCGCGAGCCCGTTGTGGCCGCCACCGACGATGACCACGTCGCGGCGGTCATCGCCGACCCGAATACTCATTTCGGGCGAGTATACGCAGCAGAAGTGCGCCAACCTGCGTTTTTCGCTCGGCTCCTCGCGAATATGCTCGAAGGATGCTGCCCGAGTCCGATCTTGCCGACGCATCGGTGGCCACCGTTCGCCGGTGGCTCGAGGAGAGCGCGGCCGTACCGATCGACTCCAGCGCCGCCCGCCTCGCGGGCCTGCTCAAAGACCCCAAGGGTTTGGATTTCACGCTCGGGTTTGTGGACGGGGTTGTGCGGCCGGAGGATCTGCGGGTTGCAGGACGCAATCTTGAGCGCGTAAGCCATTCGATTCCGGGCTTCCTGCCGTGGTACCTGCGCGGGGCAATCCTGCTTGGAGGGGGGTTCGCGCCCCTGGTGCCCTGGCCGATAGTGCCAATCGCGCGCCGCGTTCTGCGCGGCATGGTCGGACACCTGGTTATCGACGCGACACCGGAACGCCTCGACAAGAGCTTGGCGAAACTGCGCCGCAGCGGCATCCGGCTCAACCTGAATCTGCTCGGTGAGGCAGTGCTCGGCGACGACGAGGCCAATCGACGGCTCGACGGCACCAAGGCCCTGCTGGCCAGAGACGACGTTGACTACGTGTCGATCAAAGTTTCCTCGGTTGCCGCGCAATTGTCGATGTGGGCCTTCGATGACATGGTCGAGGCAGTGGTCGCGCGCCTCACACCGCTGTACGAACTGGCGGCAGCGAGCCCGAGCCCAAAGTTCATCAACCTCGACATGGAGGAATACCGCGACCTTGACCTAACCATGGCCGTGTTCACCCGGCTGCTCGATCAGCCTCAATTGCGGCGACTCGAGGCGGGAATCGTGCTGCAGGCCTACCTCCCCGACGCGCTCGCCGCCATGCAGTCGCTGAACGAGTGGGCGACGAAGCGTCGACTGTCCGGCGGCGCGGGCATCAAGGTTCGACTGGTCAAGGGAGCGAACCTCGCGATGGAGCACGTCGATGCAACGGCACATCATTGGCCGCTCGCGACGTACTCCACGAAGCTCGACACTGACACCAACTACAAGCGGGTACTCAACTGGTCGCTCACGCCGCAGCGCACGGACGCCGTGCGCATCGGCGTCGCCGGCCACAACCTGTTCGACGTCGCGTGGGCATGGCAGCTCGCCAAGCGGCGAGCAGTGGAGTCGCGGGTCGAGTTCGAGATGTTGCTGGGGATGGCCGCGGCCCAGGCGGATGCCGTCAAGCGCGATGTCGGAGGCCTCCTTCTCTACACCCCGGTCGTGCATCCCGCGGAGTTCGACTCCGCGATCAGCTACCTCGTGCGTCGACTCGAAGAGAACGCGTCGAGTGAGAACTTCATGAGCGGGGTATTTGAGCTCGCGGCAAACGACGAAGTGTTTGCGCGCGAGGAGGGTCGTTTCCGCGTGTCTCTGGCGGCTCTCGACGAGAACGTACCCGAGCCCAACCGCACCCAGAACCGGGCGAAGACTCTGGCGGTTGCGCCGACGGCATCCTTCTCGAATCAGCCGGACACCGATCCGTCGCTGGCAGCGAACCGGGCGTGGGCAGAGCGGGTGCTGGCCCGAAGCGCGGACTCGCGTCTCGGCGTGGCATCCGTTTCGGCAGCACTGGTAACCGACCGGGATGTGCTCGTTCAGCGGATCGAGGCGGCGGCACGGGCGGGCGACGCGTGGGGCGCTAAGTCGGGGGGGGAACGCGCTCGCGTGCTCCACGACGCCGGGGATGTACTGGCCGCATTCCGCGGGCGCCTCATCGAAGTGATGGCGAGCGAGACGGGCAAGACGATCGCCGAAGGCGACGTCGAGGTGAGCGAGGCCATCGACTTCGCCCACTACTACGCCGAGCGAGCCGCGGAACTGGACGAGATTACCGATGCCACCTACGTGCCCCCCCGCCTCACGGTCGTAACCCCGCCATGGAACTTCCCGGTCGCTATTCCGGCCGGCTCAGTGCTGGCGGCACTCGCGGCGGGCAGCGGCGTCATCATCAAGCCCGCTCGTCAGGCCAGTCGCAGCGGTGCTGTCATGGTCGAAGCGCTGTGGGAGGCGGGCATTCCCCGGGACCTGCTCACTCTGGTCGGGGTCAACGAGGCTGAACTCGGGAAGCTGTTGGTGTCGCATCCGAGTGTCGACCGGGTGATTCTCACCGGCGGTTGGGACACAGCCAACCTGTTCCGATCGTGGCGGGCCGACTTGCCGTTGCTCGCGGAGACGAGCGGAAAGAACGCGATCATCGTCACCCCTAGCGCCGACCTAGACCTTGCTGTAGCAGACGTCGTGCGCAGTGCGTTCGGGCACGCCGGGCAGAAGTGCTCGGCCGCGGCGTTGGTCATCCTCGTCTGGTCCGTCGCTCGCAGCGAGCGCTTTTCGCGACAACTCGAGGATGCGGTTCGCACACTCCGTGTCGGATCTCCCCAGCAGCTGTCAACCCAGATGGG
>JBBQZJ010000260.1:0-3052 GCA_038207805.1 Actinomycetales bacterium
CTCGCGCGCTTCTCCCGCCGCATCCGGCAGGGCTCCCTCCGTCGGCGGGTTTCCCCCGCCAACCGGGTGGCGTTACTCCTCGCCGGTGACTTCGTCGGCGCCGGAGCCAGCCACCGCGCCGGAAACCGCAACCTTGCGCGGCTTTGCCCTCTCGGTGACGGGCAGGGTTACGGTTAGCACGCCCTCGGCGTAGTCGGCCGCGATGTTGTCGGTGTCGATAGCGTCACCGAGGTTCAGCTTGCGAACGTAGCTTCCGGATGACCTCTCGCGGGTGATCCAGGTAGCTCCTTCGACGGTCGCAGCAGTGCGCTGCGCACGAACGGTGAGAATCCGACCCGCGACATCCACATCGATGGATCCGGCGTCAACGCCGGGCAGGTCGACCGAGAGCACGTAGGTGTCCTCACAGCGGTAGAGGTCCATCGGTGCGAGGCGTGTTGCCGCGCGGAACTCCGGGGCGAATGCGACGCGACGCGCGTCACGGAAAGGGCTGTATGCAGCTCCCATGGTGTCCAACTCCTTCACGCCGGCCGCTGGGGACGGCTGGTCGATTGTTGTTCAAACTTGAGCCAGTGTGACTCAACTCTGTGATTGTAGGCACAACGGTGGCCCACTCTGGCCGCTGTTCGCCGGAGGCTAAACGGGCGAAGCGTGCACGCTAAGGGCGGCCTTGCTAGCCCTTGTCGTCAATTCGGACTATTCCTTAGAGCATGGTCCTACGCCGATACTCGCTCGTAATTGCATCGGTCGCGGTCGGCATTGTGGGCCTCGTTCTCCTGCTCACCCCCGCATCCTGGCTCACGTCATGGGTCATCTCGGGCTTCGCGATCCTCATTGCGGCCCGCCAAGTGCTCACCATGGTGCGCAGACTACTGAAGGGCGAAGTGGGGCTTGACGTTCTCGCGGTGACAGCGATTGTCAGCACGGTTGTCGTCGGCGAGTACTGGGCGAGCCTCGTAATCGTACTCATGCTCGCAAGCGGCGAGGCCCTAGAGCGGTACGCCGCCGGCCGCGCCAAGCGAGACCTATCCGCGCTTCTCGACCGGGTTCCCCAACTCGCTCATCGCTACCTCGATGATGGCCGGCTCGAGGATGTACCGATCGAGAACGTGGGCGTCGGCGACCGCCTGCTGGTTCGGCCTTCGGAGATCGTGCCAGTGGACTGCGAGCTGGTCAGCGCCGCGACATCCCTCGATGAATCGTCGCTAACTGGCGAGAGCATGCCCGTGGACAAGGTCAGCGGCGACAGCGTGCTCAGCGGGTCTGTCAACGGCGCCGCCGCCGTGGACGTGACGGCCACGGCGCTCGCTCAAGACAGTCAGTACCAGCGCATCATTGAGCTCGTTCGGGAAGCATCAGAATCCAAAGCACCGATGGTGCGCCTGGCCGATCGATACGCGTTGCCATTCACCGCTGTCGCGTTTCTGATCGCGGGCATCGCCTGGGCGGTATCGGGCGACCCGGTTCGCTGTGCGGAGGTGCTCGTTGTGGCGACCCCGTGTCCCCTGCTCCTCGCGGCTCCCGTTGCCTTCATGTCGGGCATGAGCCGGGCCGCCAAGTCGGGCATCGTCATGAAGGGCGCCGCCTCACTGGAGGTCTTGGCGCGAGCGCGTACCGTGGCCTTCGACAAGACCGGAACCCTCACCCGGGGTACTCCCGACGTGGTGGCCGTGCTGCCGGTTGCCGAGGGGATGACCGAACACGAGCTGCTGGGCTACGTCGCCTCCGCAGAGCGCTACTCCTCTCACGTCTTGGCTCGCTCGCTCCAGGATGCCGCGCTCGCCAGGGGGATCGCCCTTCGCGACGCCGATGATGCTCACGAGGTCAGCACGAGCGGGGTCGAAGCGACTATCGACGGCCACACCGTCGTGGTGGGTAAGCCAGCGTTCGTGGCCGAGCGCGCGTCAGGAGTCGTGCGGCACACTCCGGCCAGCGGCGAGGCGACTGTGTACGTCGGCGTTGATGGGGCATTTGCGGGGGTCGTTGTTCTGCGCGACGAGGTGCGCGCGGAGTCCGCAGCTACTATCGCCGCGATGGCAAGACTCGGGGTCACCACCACGATGCTCATCACCGGTGACGTGGAGGCGACCGCTCGTCCGATCGCCACGCTTCTCGGCATCACCCGGGTCTACACCGAGTGTCTGCCCGAGGACAAGGTGGAGTTGGTTCGATCGGCTACTCCGCGCCCGGTCATCATGGTCGGCGACGGAGTCAACGATGCCCCGGTTCTTGCAGCCGCGGATGTCGGTATCGCGCTCGGTGCTCGCGGATCGACGGCGGCAAGCGAGTCCGCGGATGTCGTCATCCTGATCGACGACGTCAGCCGGGTTGCGGATGCCGTGCTGATCGGTCATCGAACGGTCAACGTCGCCCTGCAGAGCATCATCGTCGGAATCTCGATCAGCGTGGTGTTGATGATCGTGGCAGCCTTCGGCGTGATCCCGGCGATCGTGGGCGCTGGGTTGCAGGAAGCGGTGGATCTTGTGACGATTGTGGGTGCATTGCGGGCGTTGACGCCCGGCCGGCGGCCGACTAGTAGCCGGAGAAGTAGTCCGAGTGAACTCGCTTCGCGCCCTGCGACTTCAGCACTCGACGGAGGTCGTTGACGAGGGCCGGAGGACCGGAGACGAAGGCACGACGTGCCGCGGCATCCGGTACCGCAGCAAGCAGCCGCTCACCGGTAATGCGCCCGGCACCGCCGTACTCCCACCCGTGGGGCAGGGTCTCGGGATGCTCGGGTGCGAACAGCACGACGCGCGCGCCCGACTGCGCGAGCACGCTCGCGTACGGCAAATCTCCCGCGTGACTTGTCGAGTAGACAACAACCAAGTCGCGCTTCTCGCCGCGCTCCGTTGCGTGTGCGAGTTGGCTTGCAAACGGCGTGATCCCAATTCCTCCGGCCACCAGCAGTAGCGGCTCCTGCGTGTCGCGAGGGAGTGCGAAGTCACCGCCGACGCTGGTTCCGTGCACGATTGCGCCCGTCTCCAGATTCAGTAGGGCCTCCTTGAAAGAGGACGACTTAGTCGGTTTCGTGATCGCGAACGTTATCGGC
>JBBQZJ010000261.1:0-3025 GCA_038207805.1 Actinomycetales bacterium
GTCGGCGCGATCTGTTCGGCCTTCATCGTGCTACTTGGTGACCTTGTCCGATCCAACGATTGCCTCGACGGCCGTGTCGTAGGCGGCGGATGCCTCGTCGACGCTCATCTGCCCGGTGATCACCGCTTCGGTCGCCGCCTGCACTTCGGCGGAGATCTTCGGGTAGTCGGAGGTCGCCGGGCGGTAGTGCGTCACGGAGACGAGGTCGGTCACGGCCGCCACGAACGGGTTCGCCGCGAGGTAGGTCGGGTCCGCGGCGACATCCGTTCGCACCGCGATCTGCGAGTTGTTGATGTCGTACCAGAGCGAATTCTCCTTGTTGAGTGCGAGGCTGAGGAACTCGAATGCGAGGTCGGCGTTCTTCGTTTTCGCGCCGACGGCCAGGGTCCAGCCGCCGGACATACTCACACCGTGCGGGGCGTCACCGTTCTGGGTGGGGAAGGCCGCGACGCCCATGTCGGTCACGTAGGCCGGCCATTCGTAGGAGCCGCCCTTCTGCCAGAACGACGGCGTGTAGGAGCCTTCGACAGTGCCGCCGAGCTGGCCCTTCGGGAACAACTCACCGAACACCTTCTTCCACACGTTCGGGTCGAGTGCGTCGGACGGGTCGACGGCGAGTTTCTCGGAGTAAAGCGTGTCCAGGAAAGTCAGCGAGTCCTTGAACCCAGCCGACCCCACGACCCATTTCTGGTCGTTCTCGTTGTAGAGGGAGTCTCCCGTGCCGTACAGCAGTTCGTAGAAGCTCTGCATGACCGTTCCCTCGCCGGTACCCTTTCCGGCGTACATGTTGAACGGCACGACGCCGGGCTGGGTGGCCTGGATCTTGCGAGCCGCAGTCAGGATGTCGTCCCAGGTTTCGGGCTGCCACGGCACGGCGATGCCGGCCTTCGTGAAGACGGGCTTGCTGTACCAGATGCCGCGCGTGTCGGTGCCGAGCGGGACGGCGTAGGTGCTGCCGTCGTCGCCCATCCCCGCACCCTTGGCCCCCTCGTTGAACTTGGACCAGTCGGCCCAGCCGTCGAGGTGATCGTCGAGGTTGAGGAGGTAGCCGGCGTCGATATCGGAGCGCAGGCGGAAGGTGTCCTCGTAGAAGACGTCGGGGGCGGTCTCCGCAGACTGCTGGGAGAGCGCGAGCTTGGTGGAATAGTCGTCATCGTTGGCCTGGATCGGCTGCAGGTTGACCGTCACACCCTTGTGCGCGGCCTCGAACTCCGGCTTGATCTTCTTGAAGAGCGTATCGAGGGCCGTGAACGAATCGGTCTTCTCGTAGACGATCTTCAAGGTCTTGGAGTCGGCCCCAGTATCGGCGGCCGAGCATCCGGCCAGCGCGATCATCGAGGTTGCCATCAACACGGAAACGGTGAGTTTTGCGGTGCGATGCATGGTGCTCCTTTGCTCCATCAGTTGCCCCCCACGGACGGTCGCCGGTCCGATGACCGGCTGTGGCAAACCCAATACTAAATCGAATGGATAAACTCATCAACCCTTCGGGCGCGCCAATGCGCCAGCGTTACACAGCTGTTACCCAGCATTCAGTGGGCCAGCAGCAGGCGGGCCGCACGGGGCGCCAGCGCGTCGTCCAGCACCAGACAGGCAGCGCCGATTGCTCCCACGTCTTCGCCGACGCCGGTGCCGACTACCTCGACCCGGTGGATGCTCCGAGCCACGGTGAGCTCATCGAGGAGGGCAGGGATGCGCCCGAGGTAGACCTCGCTGAGCCGCGCCCAATACGGGCCGCCGAAGACGACCCGGTCGACGTCGAGGAGGTTGGTGATGACCGAGGCGGCCCTCGCGACGCGCACCGCCGAACGATCCAGGATCTCCGCTGCGACGGCGTTGCGGCGCGCGGCTAGCGCGCAGAGCGCCGAGAACTGCTCCTCCACGGCGTGGGGGCCGTTCTGCACCCGGGTGCCAGCGAGAACTCCCAACTCCTCGGCTTCGAGAACGAGACTCTGCGGGGTGATGGTGACGGCGATGCATCCGCGGAGCCCGCACACGCAGAGCGGTCCCCCGGGGTCGGCGATCACGTGCCCGATCTCGCCGGCATTGTGCGAACGCCCGCGTACGACCTCGTTGTCGATGACGAGGCCGGCGCCGATCCCGGTTCCGAGGTAGAAGAAGACGAAACTTCCCGACCCGCTCGGGCCGCCGGCCCACGTCTCGGCGATGGCGGCCGCGGTGACATCCTTGTCGACGATCACCGAGAACCCGGTGGTTCGCGCGAGGGCGTCGCGGAGCGGCACCCGATGCCAGCCGTTCAGGTGCGGCGGATCGACGACGGCGCCGCGCTCCGGGTCGATGGGCCCGGGCGTGGCGACCCCGAGCCCGGCGATCTTCTGCCGATCCACACCCGACGCCAGGATCAGTCGCTCGATCTCACCGGAGATCGCCGTGATAATCCGGTTCGGGTCGCCGGCCACGGGTGTTCTCCTACGGGAACGGACAAGGACAGTCCCGGTCAGGTCTAGGATCGCGAAGGTCATCACGGTCGGATCGAGATGCACGCCGATCGCATAGACAGCGTTCGGGTTCAGGCGCAGAATCGTGCGCGGCTTCCCCGCCCCGCCGCTCGCCTTGCCGGCCTCGACCACCAAATGCTGGACGATCAACTTGCGGCAGATGTTGGAGACCGTCTGGGCCGAGAGCCCGGTTGAGTGCCCGAGTTCTACCCGGCTGAGCCCCGTGCGTGAGCGACGAATCGAGTCGAGCACAACGGATCGGTTGAAATCGCCCATCCGAGGTAGGTTTGTGCCTCGCCGCGCCTGGGGTTCGACGTCGCTGTCCACGGGTTCACCTCATGTTCGCTCATGCGTGTGGTGAATTGAATACTATGGGCAGCCGCGCCTGCACTCCGTCGAAATCGCTCGGGCCAACACCTCGCGAAAGTGCAGTTTTGGCCCCCACGGCGATGCCGAGAGGGCCAAAAGTGCACTTTCGCGGCCTCGGAGGGCCGGGTCGGCGTGACTAGCCGCGGAGGTTGTAGCGGACGCTGGCGAGCTCGGCACGGAGGGCCGGCGGCACCCGG
>JBBQZJ010000262.1:0-2989 GCA_038207805.1 Actinomycetales bacterium
GGCGACGTGTACCGGGCTCCGAGTTCGTACCCGTTTCACGACGGCTTGAGCGGAAAGGACGCGGCGAAGCGCACGATCTCCTACCTCGAGAAGACCGTGGGGGCCTTCGATCTCGCCTGCCTCGTGGTCGAGCCAATTCAGGGCGAGGGCGGTTTCATGGTTCCCGCCGACGGTTTCCTTCCGGCGCTGCAAGAGTGGTGCACCGCCAACGGTGTTGTCTTCATTGCCGACGAGATTCAGAGCGGCATGGCGCGAACGGGCAAGTACTTTGCCAGCGAGCACTTCGGCCTAGTTCCCGACCTGTTGCTCTCGGCAAAGGGAATTGCCGGTGGGCTTCCCTTGGCCGCGGTCACAGGACGCGCGGAGATCATGGACTCGGCTCTGCCGGGCGGTTTGGGCGGCACGTTCGGCGGTAACCCAGTCTCGGCTGCGGCCGCCATCGCTGTCTTCGAGCAGATCGAGTCCGAGAACCTTCTCGCGGAGGGTGCGCGCATCGAACGCGTTCTCAAGACCGCCCTGCAGGGCCTCCAGAAGAAGTACCCCATCATCGGGGACGTGCGCGGAATGGGGGCGATGCTTGCGATCGAACTGGTTGATCCCGACACGCACGAGCCCAACTCCGCCGCAGTGGGCGCCATCGCGGCATTCGCTGCGCAGCATGGCGTGATTGTGCTGACCGCTGGAACCTATGGCAATGTGCTGCGATTCCTGCCGAGCCTTGCGATCAGCGATGAACTCATTGCCGAGGCCGTTTCGGTACTCGACGAGGCTTTCGCATCGCTGTAGCAGGCGCCCTGTCCTGGGCGGGTGTGGTTCCTCTGGCCGCTGTTGACCGC
The DNA here is from genome assembly GCA_038207805.1 of Actinomycetales bacterium. Taxonomy (GTDB): domain Bacteria; phylum Actinomycetota; class Actinomycetes; order Actinomycetales; family Microbacteriaceae; genus Rhodoglobus. The sequence continues at coordinate 837 of JBBQZJ010000262.1, forward strand.
TCGGGCATGCGCGAGTCGACCCATCTCGGCGCGGCCGCGGTGGTCGGTCCCGATGGAGTACTCGTGCGGGAGTTGGGGGACACCGATGCCCTGATCTACCCGCGGTCTACCCTCAAGCTCGTGCAGGCCATCGCCCTGCTGCGCAATGGCACCGAACTGGACGACGAGCAACTCGTCCTCGCCTCCGCAAGCCATATCGGCACCGAGCGTCACCTCGACGTCGTCCGATCGATCCTGACGCGCGCCGGTCTGGACGAGAGCGCTCTGCAGTGCCCCGCAGAATGGCCGTCGGATGTCGCCTCCCGGGGGCGGGCGAAGTCGGCGACCCGAATTGCCATGAACTGCTCCGGCAAGCACGCGGCTTTTCTGTTGGCCTGCGTGACGAATGGCTGGCCAGTGGAGAGCTATCTCGAGCAGCGGCATCCCCTGCAACTGCAGATACGGCGGGCCGTCGAGGACTACACCGGTCAGCCGGTAGAGCACTCCGGTGTCGACGGATGCGGCGCGCCGTTGCATGCCGTCACTCTCGCGGGTCTCGCCCGAGCCACCGGGTTGGTTGCTCGGGGGGCGGAACCGGAGGGGCAACGGCTGGCCGCGGCGATTTTCGCACACCCGTGGGCGCTGGACTCGCCCGCAGTGGCCGAGGTAGTCGGCAAACTTGGTCTTGTGGCGAAGAGTGGCGCAGAAGGCGTGTTCGTCGCCGCGGCTGCCGATGGAACAGCGGTCGCGCTGAAGATGATGGATGGCGCGGGCCGTGGGCTCATTCCGGTCGCTCTCGCGCTGCTGCAGGAGCAGGGGGCGGTCGACGCTGAGTCGGTCACATCCGTGCTGGATTCGACCACCGAGCGAGTTCTTGGTGGCTCGACGCTGGTCGGCGAAATCTACTCTCTGGTGTGATTGGGTTCGCCAGCGCTTAGTGCGCCGGACCCAGAGCCTGCACCGAGTCGATGTACTCCTTGATCGACGGCATCGCCGTGAGCTTCTCGCGGTAGAAGGTGTTGATGAGGTTGACGACTTGAGTCTGAGCGGCCTCGACTTCTGAGGTTCGCCGCTCGCCCGCGCTCTGGTCCTCGAGGGTGCGGCGTAGGTGCAGTAGCGCGCGCACGATCGCATCCTCTTGGTCGCCCTCTAGAGCTTTCGCTACCTCGACGATCAGAGTGTCGGCCTGAGACTGCACGGCCTGAATCGGGATGGCGCTTCCGGGCTCCGTGGCGTTCTCCAGAGTCGTGATGAGCGACCAGACCTGATACAGGATGGTGGTCGGCTCGTCGAACAGTTCACGAACAAAGGCCGCATCCAAGTGCCGTCCCGACAGGCGAAACACGTTGTACATTCGCTTAGCTGCTTTGCCGTAATTCAGATGGTCGGTGAGGTACTTGCGCACCTCCCCCTCGATGCGGTCGACGTAATCATCGAGAGCATCATCGGAGACAAACTTGGCCACTTTTGCGAACATCGGAAGATCTTCGGCGTCGAGATAGACCTCCTGAAAATACGCGTCGAGGTACCCATCCAGGGAAACAATTTCGCCATCCGGGCCCTCCCAAGTGACGTCGATGACATTGCTGGCGTTGGAGAGCGAGGTGCGTTCCGGGTCGGCGACGACCCAGTCGAGCTTGCACCATCCCGGATCGAGAGCGACCTCATTCCAGACCAGCGTCACCTCCTCGCCGTCCTGTTTGATCACCGTTATCTCGCCGGCCTTGACCTCATCGGCCGTCCACGAGATCGGGCTTCCCTTCCACCGCTTCGCACCGTTCTGGGTGCAATCGAAGGCGAAGGTGCCGAGCTTCGCCTCCAGAAACTGGTAGGTCGGCCCTTGCAGTGTTGCAAGCACTTTGTCGCGCATGAGGCCCGCCATGATCGCACAGGCCTCCTCGCGAGTGGCTGCGAGGATGTTGAGTCGCTGAAAGAAGTCCGCATCGCCGGGATAACTCTGAATCTTGGACTGCGCAGCAGACCCGGACAGCGCCAGGGCGCTCTCGGCAACACCCGTCGGCCCGGTGACTTCGACAATGCGGCCGATACGACGGAACCGCTCCAGGTCGCGCGGGCTAAAGTCGAGCATCGACACCTTGTGTCCGAAGGTGCCACTTGCCGTATCGACGACCACCGGGTCGGTGTCATCACTGGCTGCCATCGCCGCAAGCCAC
>JBBQZJ010000263.1:0-2929 GCA_038207805.1 Actinomycetales bacterium
GACGACGCCAAGCACAAGCTGCACGACGATTCCGGGCGCCGCCCAGATGCCGCCCGGCGGTCGAGCCAACAGCCCGGCGTGAACAATGGATGCGCGGGCAGCTGCAGAGATCGCGGTCAGACCAGTCATCAGCGTGCGGTCGGTTCGTCCGAAGGAACGCAGAGCACCGGGTTCGGGGGTGCTGCCGAATATGGTGCGTAGCAGTGCCGCATCCGTGGCATCCGCGCCTTCGACGCTCAGGAATTGCAGGGTATACGGTGCTCCCCCGGTCTCGACCGCATAGGCGAGGATGCGGAGGTTGCGCCGAACCGCCAGCCGAACGATTGCCGCCGGCAGTGCCGCCGACGCGCGATTCACTAGGTGGGCCGATTGCAGTATGTCGATACCGACCGGTTCGCTGTACTCGGCGATGATCGCCCCGCGGCCCGCAGCCCCCCGGCGGGCGCGCACTGCGGCGAGAACGCTCCCCACGGCTCCCCCTAGTCCAAGCAGGCCCAGCCCGCCCGATAAGAGGTGCACCCAAATCGGGGTCGGCTGTGGCGGCCCGCCGAACGGGAGTGGCGACGACACGGGATCGGGGGTGACAAACGTCGCAGCGGCAAACCCAACGGCGAGCGTGAGAGTCTCGCGCGGCGCGAGCGTGCTCGCCTTTGCTGTGATTGTCGCATCCGTCTGCACGACCGAGTCGCAGGGAGTCGTTCCGCCCTGCGCGCCCGCGTAGCAGGCAATGGCACCCGTCAGGTCGGCGGCGAGATCGGGGTCGACGTGCAGAGTCGCGCTGACCGCGCCGAACGGCTGATCCCATCCGACCCCGTTGACGTCCCAGTAGAACTCGTCGGATCCCGTGTCAGCGAAGCTGCGCACGACGTTGATCTGCTGATAGCCGATCACGTACGTGTGCACGCCGCGCACAAATTCGTCTGTGCCGAGGGCGAGTTCAACGAAGCCGTTGTAGCGAGTCGTCTCGAACGGCACCGCCACGCCATTCTCGTCGGTCACACCGCGGATCGTTGTGCTCAGCGGCACGCCGTCGTAGTCGTCGGGGATCGCGCGGATGATTCCCCGATTCTGGTCGAAGTCGGGAAAACGCGCCACGATCGTCTCAACCACTTCGAGCCGAGAGGTGCCGTCGGCATCCCGGGTGAGCGTGTAGTCGGCATCGAACGAGTCGAAGGTGAAATCGCTCGTGTCTGCCTGTGCCGAAACGGAGGGCAGTACCCCCAAGCCCGGCAGCACGACAACCCCGAGTGAGAGCACGAGGGCGGCGAGGATGCGGCGCATTCTCAGAGCCTATCCAGCGCGATTCGACATAACATCGAGCTGATGAGACTTTTGCTTATCCGCCACGGCCAGACACCATCGAACGTCGACGGTCTTCTCGATACCGCGGCCCCTGGTCCCGGCCTCACTGACCTAGGCCTCCGACAGGCCGCCGAGATCCCGCACGCGCTGATGGGTCAGGCACTCGACGGTATCTACGTAAGCGCTCTGCTGCGCACCCACCTGACGGCGGCACCGCTCGCCACAGACCGGGGGTTGGAGCCGGTGCTGTTGCCGGGCATCCACGAAATCGAGGCGGCCGAGTTGGAGATGCGCCACGACCACGACGCGTACCGCGCCTATCTCGGCACGGCTTTCGGTTGGGGGCTGGGGCAACTAGAACTACGGATGCCCGGCGGCACCACCGACGGGCGTGACTTCTTTGATCGCTTCGACTCCTCCATCGAGTCGATCGATGCCGAACGCGCGGTCGTGGTCAGCCATGGCGCCGCAATCCGCGTGTGGGTGGCAGCGCGGGCGACCAACGTGCCGCCGTCATTCGCGGCGGAACGCGAGTTGCAGAACACCGGAATCGTCGAGCTCGATGGATCGCTGCGCGACGGTTTCACGCTGCTGTCGTGGCAGGGCACACCGGTAGGAGGCTCCGACCTCGTGGATGACACTGCAGAGGATCCGACGGGCGAAACACTCGACGAGGTGTGACCTTTACTCCCAGATAGTCCGAACCCGGCTCTAGTTGACCGGCTCTAGTTGACAAGCTTCGCAATGAACGAGCGCACTCACGCCAGATACTCCCCAGGATCCACCGAGCGCACGCCCCGCCGATGGCACAAGTAGGGGCCTAACACTGGCAGCTCGGATCGGTTCCCCGCGGCAGCGAGCATCCGCATCCACTCCCGGTCGGGCTCGGTGAGTTCGGACGGACCCACCCGCTCGAGCACGAGGATGACGTGCGCGGCATCCGCCTCGCTTGCTACCTCCCGAATGAAGTCGCCGATGCGCTCAGCGTCGTCATCGCCCGGCATCGGTGGGATGTCTGTCGGCATCAGCATCGGGAGCTGTTTTCGCTCGCGGTCGAGAAACATCAGCCAGACCTGATGGCGGAGGGCGCCCTGCACCAGAGTGCGGAGGCGTTCGAGCACGTCGTCGTCGGTGTCCAGCGGCACGGCGTGGGCATCATCGAAGTGGAGGGTGTCGGTCATCCATCGAGTCTGAAGGAGGGATGCCGTCGCCGCGGGGTGTCGGGCGCGATCTGTGGATAGTTGCGAGCTCGGGTGTCTGGCCCCGGTGTCGGGGGCACCCCCTAGCGTCTGAAGTGAGCTCACGAGCGACAACCGTCAGTACCTAGCTGGTTGTCCGGCAACCCCGTCTGTCGACAGGGTGCCCTAGGGGAAGAGCCGGCCCGCGGCATCCGTCTCGGGCAAGTTCGATGTGGAGGTTGTCATGACCATTGACGTGCGGATTGAATTCCAGCTCGATCTCGAGCTGCTTGAGGAACTCGTCGAACCCGACCTTCGTTGGCGTGAGGAGGGGATGGCGGGCTACCTGCCGCTGACCTCGTGGATGGAGTTGGACCTGCTCCTCTCGCGACTCGGCATCGGCGGACCCGACTTTCTTGTCGTCGAAAGCCTCGCGACCAGCCGCTTCG
>JBBQZJ010000264.1:0-2928 GCA_038207805.1 Actinomycetales bacterium
GATTCGCGCCACACTTCCGGAGCTCAACGAAGAACGACGCAAAGAGTTCGTGAAGATCGTGCGCGACAAAGCCGAGCAGCACCGCGTGTCGATTCGCAACATCCGGCGCAAGGCGAAGGATGACCTCGACGCCCTCAAAGAGGTCGGCGAAGACGAGATCGCTCGCGCCGAAAAGGAACTGGACGCCTCGACCAAGTCGCACGTCGACTCGATCGACGACGCCGTCAAGCGCAAGGAAGCCGAGCTGCTCGAGGTCTAATGCAATCCGATTTCGAGGCCCAGGTCCGCGCGACGAACGAGAAAATCAACGCGCGCACCGGTCGACCCCTGTTCCGAGCGATCGGCGTCGGGCTGCTGCTCGGCGGTTCACTGCTGGTGAGTCTCATCCTCGTCAAAGAGTTGTACATGGTCTTCGCGGCCGCGCTCATCGCGTTCACGAGCTACGAGCTAGCCAGCGCACTGCGCTTCGCGGGTCGGGATGTGCCGCGCCTTCCTACCGTCGTCGCTGCGGTCGCGGTCGTACCGGCATCCTTCTACTGGCTGTCGTCGGGCCATTGGTTCGTGACCCTAGCCGGGATCGGGGTCATCACCGTCTGGCGGATCGTCGAACTGGTGCGTCCGAGCCACCGAGTCTCGCCCGGGGAGCTGCTCAAAGACATCGGTGCCGGCGCGTTCATCATGTCGTATGTCGCTTTCATGGCCGGATTCACCGTGCTCCTGACCGCACAGGACGGCGGTCAGTGGTGGACCCTGGCGTTCCTCATCGTGGTGATCGCCGTCGATACCGGTGCGTACGCGACCGGCGTCGCGTTTGGCAAACACCCGATGGCACCGACGATCAGCCCCAAAAAAACGTGGGAAGGGTTTGCCGGCTCCGTTGCCGCCGCCGTTATCGCGGGCGTACTGTTGGCGATCTTCATGCTGGGCCAGCCGTGGTGGGTGGGTGTCATTCTTGCGGTGACAATCGTCGCTACGGCGACATCGGGAGACCTTACCGAGTCCCTCATCAAGCGCGACCTCGGAATCAAGGACATTAGCACCTGGCTACCCGGCCACGGCGGTTTCCTCGATCGGGTCGACTCGTCGCTTCTGTCGGCGGCGGCGGCATACGCGCTGTTCCTGATCTTCGCCCGGTAGCCCTCGCTAGACGGCGAGCGAACGTAGGGCAAGATAGTCGGGTGAGTACTACTTTCCCGCGCAGCCGCAAGTCACAGCCGGGCTACAACGTGGATCAAGTCGAAGATTTTCTCGAGGAGGCTCGCAGGGCGTATACCGCGGAACGCGGCCAACTCGGTGTGCTGACCGCCACGAGCATCCGGTCCACGGCCTTCGCAATGCAGAAGGGCGGATATTCGCCGAGCCACGTTGACGCGGCTTTGGAGCGCCTCGAGGATGCCTTTGCCGCCCGCGAACGCGAGTACGCTTTCGCGACGACGGGGGACTCAGCGTGGTATGCCCAAGCCCGAAGCTCGGCACAGCAGATCATCGATCGTCTGGCGCGGGCTGACACCCAGCGGTTCTCTCGAGTGGGTCCGTTCACGACCGGCTACGACGTGAAGCAGGTCGATGCGTTCGCCACACGGTTGGTTGGGTACTTTTCCAGCGGCAAGCCCATGAGTGTAGAAAACGTGCGAACCGTGGCTTTCACGCCCAGGAAGCGCGGCTACAACGAGCAACAGGTCGACATGGTTCTTGACGCTGTGATCGATGTAATGCTCGCTGTTCGCTGACCTCCCGGGCTTCTCGAGGCCTCGTGCGCTAAAATCGAAGCACTGTGGGGACCAATTCGCGCGCCGTCGAACTTCGCGCCCAGCTGAAAAGCGCCGGGGGCGATGTTTCTGGGCGTCACGTGCGATCGCAGCGATCACTCCCGCTGTTCGCGAGTTTCGTCACCTTCGCCTTTCTTGCGGTCACCCTCGCACCCCCTCCTGCCGGGTCGAGCTACGCGAGCACCGCCGCAGTGAGCTATGGCTCCGAAGTTCAGTCGGTCGACGTAGCCGGGAACTACGCCCTGACCGCCGAGAGGGATGCGTTCGCCACCAGTACGATTCGTGTCGCTCCGACGGCTCCCGCGGTCGGCATCCCCGACCCGGGCACAGCGCAGGCGATCGCACTGGAGCTTGTTACCGCACAGGGCTGGGACATGACCGAGTTCAGTTGCTTGGTCGCATTGTGGACCCGTGAGTCGAACTGGAATGTGTACGCGCATAACCCCTCCAGTGGTGCGTACGGAATTCCACAATCGCTTCCCGGCGAGAAGATGGCTTCGGCGGGCGCCGACTGGGCCACCAATCCGGCCACCCAGATCAGCTGGGGCCTTTCCTACATCGCTTCCCGGTATGGCACGCCCTGTGGCGCATGGGCACATTCCGAGGAGAACGGCTGGTACTAGGCGGCTTCGGCCGGCTGGTGCCCGGGTCGCGGCGCGCGGCTCCTTCTAGACTGAGTACATGCCCCGATCGAATCGCCCTCGCGGTCGCCGTCCGGCGGCGGACGAGCCCGACGAGGTCGACCTCAGTCGCGCACTGATTGGGCGCTTACGCACCGAGACGCGTCGGGATGGTGTGTGGAATGTTCAACCCCTCTCCGCCAGCACCTCGACGAAGCTGTACACCTGCCCCGGTTGTGGTCTGGAGATTCAGCCCGGTCTCGCCCACGTCGTGGCCTGGCGGGCCGACGGGCTGATGGGCGAAGCGGATGACCTGGCTGGCCGTCGACACTGGCACACGCACTGCTGGAAGATTGGGTCGTGACGGCCCACGAGATCCGCGGCGGAATCGAGCTACCGGCTCGCCGCGAGAACATCGAACTCCGCACGTCCGACGACTTGACCCTCGTAGGCGAGCTGTCGTTTCCCCAGCAGGTCGAACCGGTCGCGACGATTGTGGCGCTTCATCCGCTGCCGACGGCGGGTGGGTTCATGGATTC
>JBBQZJ010000265.1:0-2923 GCA_038207805.1 Actinomycetales bacterium
GGAATCATGGAGCACATCGAGGAGGCCGGCATCCACTCCGGAGATTCTGCCTGCACTCTGCCGCCCGTCACGCTCGGCAAAGACGTCATCAATCGCGTGCGCGATGCGACCCGTGCGATCGCCGCCGGAATCGGCGTGCGAGGTCTCATCAATGTGCAGTTCGCGATTGGCCAGGGAATCCTCTACGTGCTGGAGGCGAATCCGCGAGCATCCCGAACCGTGCCGTTCGTGTCGAAGGCGCTAGGTATCCCTCTCGCCAAGGCGGCTGCACTGGTAATGGTGGGGCGCAGCATCCGCTCTCTTGTCGACGATGGACTACTTCCGGTTCAGGACGGGTCGATTGTGACCATGGATGCCCCCGTCAGCGTCAAGGAAGCAGTGTTGCCGTTCAAGCGTTTCCGTACCGTCGAGGGTCAGGTTGTCGACTCGGTGCTCGGCCCGGAGATGCGATCGACCGGCGAGGTGATGGGAATCGACTCGAACTTTCCTAAGGCGTTTGCAAAGAGCCAGGAGGCAGCCTATGGCGGTCTTCCCTCCAGCGGCGCCGTGTTCGTCTCGGTTGCCGATCGCGACAAGCGAGCGATCGTGCTGCCCGTGCTGAGACTGCGCCAACTGGGGTTCACGATTCTGGCCACCGAGGGCACTGCCGAGGTGCTGGCACGTAACGGCATCGAAGCGCGGGTGGTGCGCAAGTACTTTATGGGTCAAGACGTCGTCGAAGGCGAGCCCTCGATCGTCGAACTAATCAATAGCGGCGAGGTGGATGTCGTGATCAACACACCCAGCGGCCGCAGTGCTCGCGCCGACGGCTACGAGATCCGCACCGCGACGGTCGCGGCCGACAAGCCGCTGTTCACCACGATCGCTCAGTTGGGAGCCGCTGTGGCCTCCTTCGAAACGATTCGTGACGGCTTCGAGGTGAAGTCGCTGCAGGACTACGCGGTTGATCGCGCACAGAGGCTGATTCGTGGCTAACTTCGGAAGTAGGTTGGCTGGTGTCATCGCCGATCGAGGGGTGCTCTGTCTGGGAATCGATCCGCATCCTTTCCTGCTGGCCGACTGGGGCCTCACCGATGACGCATCCGGCGTTCGCGAACTCGGTCTTCGCGCTATCGAGGCCGCGACCGGTGTCGCAGGAATCGTCAAACCACAGATCGCGTTCTTTGAACGACACGGCGCCGCCGGCTACGCGGCACTCGAGGAAGTTCTCGCTGCGGCCAGGGCCGCCGACCTGCTGGTGATTGCCGACGTGAAGCGCGGCGACGTCGGGTCCACCGTGGCAGCGTATGCCGAGGCTTGGTTGACACCGGGCACTTCCCTCGAAGTCGACGCGATGACGGTAGTTGCCTATCAGGGCATTGGTTCGTTGACGGATCCGATGGCAGTGGCAGCCCGCAACGACAAGGGCGTCTTCGTGCTTGCGGCCACCTCGAATCCCGAAGCCTTAGCGACACAGGCCGCCCGGGTTGGGCTCGGCGAGTTTTCCGGTCGGTCGGTCGCTGGCGCTATCGTCGAGGGCGTGCGACAGGCGAATTCGGGCGCGAGCCTCCTCGGCAACATCGGAGTAGTACTCGGCGCGACGGTTGAACTGAAGAGCTTTGGCATCGAGCTGGATTCCTTGTCTCGCACGCCGATTCTGGCGCCGGGCTTCGGCGAACAGGGCGCGCAGCCCGATGACATCGTGCGGCTGTTCGGCTCGGCCGCGGGCAACGTCGTCGCGAACGTCGGGCGTTCGGCGTTGCGGACGGGGCCGGCGGGTCTCCGAGACGAGTTGCGCAGACTGGGCCGCGAGTTCGCCGGGGCACGCGCCTCATGAGTCCACGCCCGGCGCCCCCGGATGTGGATCGCGCTGCAGCAGGCGCAGCCGCAATTGCCGCCCGCCGCGCTCGGGCCGCCGTTAAAAGGGAGGTCGCATCCGGACACCGGAGTGCGGCATCGGTGGCTCAATCCGGATGGGACGACCCAGCCAGTGTTGAGGCCGGACTGCGGGTGCGGGAACTGCTGACGAGCATCCCCGGTCTCGGCCCGCTGCGTGTCGATCGCGCAATGGAGCGCCTCGACATTTCGCCGAAGAAGCGTGTCGGCGGACTCGGGGTTCACCAACGCCATCGGCTGAGGGTCTTTCTCGTACAGCGGCAGGGCGCCGAACCGTCTCGACTGGTCGTTCTGGCGGGCCCGACCGCGGTGGGAAAGGGCACGGTTTCGGCATTCATTCGAGACAACTACCCCGAGGTATCCCTGAGCGTGTCGGCGACCACTCGAAAGCCGCGGCCGGGGGAGGTGCACGGGGTGCACTATTTCTTCGTCTCGGATGCCGAGTTCGACAGGATGATCGCCGACCATGAGCTGCTCGAGTGGGCAACCGTTCACAATTCCTACCGCTACGGAACGCCCCGAGGCCCGATCGACGCCGAGTTGGCCGCGGGCAAGAGAGTTCTTCTGGAGATCGATCTTCAGGGTGCCCGACAGGTTCGAACGGTCATGCCTGAGGCGAGGTTGGTCTTTCTGCTTCCCCCAACATGGGAAGAACTGGTGCGTCGTCTCACCGGGAGGGGCACGGAGGACACCGAAGAGCAGCAGCGCCGGCTGGAGACCGCCCGCGTCGAGTTGGCCGCGCAAGACGAGTTCGACGCGCGCGTCGTCAACCGAGAGGTCGGCCAAGCGGCCAGAGAGGTCGTAGAATTGATGGATGCGCCGTTTTTTGCGCAATGACTTCATAATCCTCGCTCAACCCCAAGGAGTACAACCATGGCCGACAAGCATTCCGGCATCATCGACCCACCGATCGACGAGCTGCTCTCGAAGGTCGACTCGAAGTACCAGTTGGTGATCTTCGCGTCCAAGCGGGCTCGCCAGATCAATGACTACTACGCCGACCTCCACGAGGGAAGCCTTCACGACAATGTGGGCCCGCTGGTCGACT
>JBBQZJ010000266.1:0-2831 GCA_038207805.1 Actinomycetales bacterium
CGACAGCTACCGCGCCTACTATCAGCGGTGGTCACTCACCTGGGAGGCCCAGGCGTTGCTGCGGGCTCGCCCGGTCGTGGGCGATCGCCGGGTGCTGGCGGAGTGGGCCGAGCTTGCCAACGAGCTGCGGTATCCCGAGACCATAGCCGAGCAAGACATCCGGGAGATCAAGCGCATCAAAGCGCGGGTCGAGGCCGAGCGGCTTCCCCAAGCCGCCGACCCGGCGCGTCACCTCAAGCTCGGACGCGGATCGCTCAGCGATGTCGAGTGGTTCGTGCAGCTGCTCCAGCTCGAACACGGGGCCACAGTCGAAGGGCTACGCACGACATCCACCATTGACGCCTTGGCTGCCGCAGAGCGTGAAGGCCTCGTTACGACCGCGGATGCCGCCCGGCTCCACCAAGCGTGGATGCTGGCATCCCGTGCCCGCTCGGGCATGACACTGCTGACAGCGAAGACCTCCGATGTGCTTCCCGTCGATCGTCAGCAGCTCGACGGTGTCGCTCGCCTGCTCGAGTACCCGCCCGGCTCGGCTACCGTCTTCGAAGAGGATTACCTGCGGACAACGCGGCTCGCTCGCCAAGTGTTCGAGAAGCAGTTTTACGGCAAGACCGGGCGCGCCCCGACCGCGGGATAAACGCAGACGCTCTGAAGGGCGTCTTGTTGCTGCCCCACACTCGGTCAGAGCGCAACAGCACGCACCTCAGCCGGCGTTACGCGAAAACGGCCGCCCCGAAGGACGGCCGTTTCGCGCTGTGGTGCGAAGCGTTACACCGAGAAGTACAGCTCGTACTCGAACGGGTGCGGGCGCTGCGACGAGGGGATGATTTCCTTCTCGCGCTTGTAGGCGATCCACGTCTCGATCAGATCCTTGGTGAAGACGTTGCCCTCCATGAGGAACTCGTGGTCTGCCTCGAGCGCATTGAGCACCTCCGCGAGCGAACCCGGAACCTGCGGGATGAGCTTGGCTTCCTCGGGCGGCAGCTCGTACAGGTCCTTGTCGACGGGCTCGTGCGGTTCGATCTTGTTCTTGATTCCGTCGAGTCCTGCCATGAGCTGGGCTGCGAAGGCAAGATACGGGTTGCCCGAGGCATCCGGCGCGCGGAACTCGATGCGCTTGGCCTTCGGGTTGGTTCCGGTGATCGGGATGCGGATCGACGCAGAGCGGTTACCGGCCGAGTAGACGAGGTTGACCGGCGCCTCGAAGCCGGGCACGAGGCGACGGTAGGAGTTGAGAGTCGGGTTAGTGAACGCGAGTACCGCCGGTGCGTGCTTGAGCAGACCGCCGATGTACCAGCGCGCGAGGTCACTCAGGCCCCCGTAACCCTTCTCGTCGTAAAACAAGGGCTCCTTGCCGTTCCACAGCGACTGGTGGGTGTGCATTCCCGAGCCGTTGTCGCCGAAGAGGGGCTTGGGCATGAAGGTGGCGACCTTGCCCCATTCTTGCGCCGTGTTCTTGACGATGTACTTGAACTTGAGCAGGTCGTCGGCCGCATGCACCATCGTGTCGAAGCGGTAGTTGATTTCTGCCTGACCACCCGTGCCGACCTCGTGGTGGGCGCGCTCGAGGATAAGGCCGGCGTCGATGAGCTTGAGGCTCATGTCGTCGCGCAGGTCTGCCTGCTTGTCGACCGGGCTCACCGGGAAGTAGCCGCCCTTGTATGGCGTCTTGTTGGCGAGGTTTCCGCCCTCCTCCACACGGCCGGTGTTCCACGCGCCCTCGTCGGAGTCGACCGCGTAGAAGCTCTGGTTCTGGGTGACGGAGTACCGCACATCGTCGAAGATGTAGAACTCGGCCTCGGGGGCGAAGTAGGCGGTGTCTGCGATGCCGGTTGACGCGAGATACTTCTCCGCCTTTTTCGCGACCTGGCGCGGGTCTTTCGGATAGATCTCACCATTGCGCGGGTTGTAGATGTCGAACACCATGATGAGGGTGCGCTCGGTGCGGAAGGGGTCGACGTAGGCCGTGGTGACATCCGGAATGAGCTGCATGTCTGACTCGTGGATGTTCGCGAAACCGCGAATCGACGACCCATCGAAGAGCTGGCCGACCGAGAAGAACTCCTCGTCAACGGTGGACGCGGGGATATTGAAGTGCTGCTGCACGCCGGGAAGGTCGGTGAAGCGAATATCAAGGAACTTGACGTCAGTGTCCTTGATGAACTTGAGCACTTCCGAGGAATCACTGAACATTGGTGGAACTCCCATGAGCTTGGTGCTGAGCGGCAGCGAACGCGGCCACTCTTGAGGTTAGGCGAAGGCGATTTCGCCAGCATCACGCAAATGTTTCGCGCATGTTACGTCAGTATGGCATCGGTAGGATCGGGGGATGCCCGACTCACAGCCAGCGCCCGCCGACTGGCCGGGGCGACGCCTCGGACTTCCCGTCTCTGGTCCCCGTTCGGTGGCCCGGCTGGGGCGTCGGATCGCGGCGTTGGCGATCGACTGGGGAACCGCCATCCTGATCTCGGTCTCGTTCTTCAACTACGAGGCGCTAGCGACGCTGGGCATATTCGCGACAGTCCAGGCGGTATTTCTGCTCACCGCCAACGGCAGTCCCGGCCATCTCGCACTCGGGATGCGGGTCGTTCCGCTGGCCGGCGGCTATCTGGGGCTGTGGCGCCCACTGGTCCGCACGATTCTGCTGTGCCTGGTCATTCCCGCAGTGATCTGGGACAAGGACCAGCGTGGAATGCACGACAAGTTCGTGGGAACGATTCTGGTCAGGCGATAGGCAACGGGCCTTTGGCGCCGGGCTTTGGCGCGCGGCCTTATCGCGCGCGCTGCGACCGCACCCGCATCGGATCGATGCCCTTCGGGATTGGCAGACC
>JBBQZJ010000267.1:0-2817 GCA_038207805.1 Actinomycetales bacterium
CGTGCGTTCGCCGAAGAGATGAGCGACTACCTCGAGGATGCGGGCATCCCGGCGACGAGTTTGCACGGCGACCTCAACCAGTCCCGCCGTACGCGCAACCTCCAGCTGCTCACCAGCGGCCGGGTCAACGTACTGGTGGCCACGGATGTTGCTGCGCGCGGCATCCACGTCGACGACATCTCGCTGGTGATCCAGGCCGACGCTCCCGAGGAGTACAAGACCTACCTGCACCGCTCCGGTCGCACCGGCCGCGCGGGCAAGGAAGGCACCGTCGTCACTCTCGTGCCCCGCAGCCGTCGTCGCAAGATGGACGAGCTGTTGGGTCGCGCCGAGATCGACGCGACCATGAGTAACGTCGCCCCCGGCGACGAGCTGCTCGCAACACTCGCCGCCCTGTAATCGGGTTGCGCAGCGCGTAGCGCGTATCGAAACCACGGATGCCCGCCCGGGCGTAACACTCGGGCGGGCATTGCCGTCTCGTCGATCCGGTCTAGCGGCCGTCGCCGGGCAGCGCCTCGGTCGGCAGCTTGCGCACCTTGGCACGTCTGCGCCGGCGCTCCGGAATCATCGACCGCATCTCCTCGAGCTTGCCGAAGCAGAGCAGCCGGTCGCCGGCTTCGAGAACGACGCTCTTGCGCGGATTCGGGATGACAGTCGACCCCCGGTGCACGGTGAGCACCGTGATGTCCTTTTCCGAAAGACCGGAGTCCCCGAGCTTCTGGCCAACGAAGTCGCCGTTATTGTGCACGAGAATCTCCGCAACGCCGTAGCCGGTCGAGACGCTCAGCCGCTGTCGAACATCGACCTCGGGGAAGGCCACCTGGTTAGCGACGTAGTCGACGATCGCTCCCGCGACATCCAGCTGGGTGGCCCGTTCGATGCCTTCCAGGCCGGGCGACGAATTGACCTCCATCACGAGCGGACCGTCAGGACCCTCCAGCATGTCGACCCCGGCAACGCGCAGGCCCATGATCTGGGCCGAGCGCACCGCCGCAATCTCGTAGTCCGATGACAGCTCCACCGGTTCCACTGTTCCGCCACGGTGCACGTTGGAGCGGAACTCGTCGCCGATCGCGGTGCGTCGCATCGCGGCGACGACTCGATCGCCCACGACAAGGGCCCGGATGTCCCGACCTCGGCTCTCACTGACAAACCTCTGGATGAGTACGTTCTGATTTGCCGAATGCAATGTCTCAATGATCGCCTCAGCCACTTTGACCTCCGGGGCGAGAATGACGCCTATGCCCTGTGTGCCTTCGAGCAGCTTGATGACAACGGGAGCTCCGCCGACGCGCTCGATCGCGGGGCGCACATCGGCACGGTTTCGCACAAAAGCGGTCGCGGGCATCGCGATGTTGTGGCGCGACAGAATCTGGGTAGCTCGTAGCTTGTCTCTGGCGTTGGTGATGCCGTTTGCCGTGTTGGGCGTGTAGACATCCATCTGTTCGAACTGGCGCACCACGGCGGTGCCGAAGTAGGTGATCGAGTTGCCAATGCGGGGAAGCACGGCGTCATAGTCGCTCAGCGGTTTGCCCCGGTACTGAAGGTCGGGCTCAACCGCCGACAAGTCGATCGCGAAACGCAAAGTGTTGAGAACCCTGACCTCGTGGCCCCGCTGTAGCGCGGCGGCGCGCAGCCGCTGAGTCGAGTAGGAGCGCGGCGCCCTCGACAGGATCGCAAGTTTCATGGGTATAGCCCTGTCATGATTGAGCGGTGAGCAAGCCACCCCATTCAAACACCCTCGCCGGGTGGCGGGAATGGGTGCAGTTGCCGGATGTGGATATCCCGTGGGTCAAGGCGAAGCTCGACACGGGCGCACGCACATCATCACTGCATGCGTACGCGGTCACGCCGTTCACCCGCGAGGGTGTCGAGTGGGTGCGGTTTCGGGTGCGCCCCTGGCAGGAGTCCATCGAGAACGAGGTTGTCGTCGAGTGCCCCGTGCACGATCGCCGCCGCGTGAGGAGCTCGTCCGGCCACGTTCAGGAGCGCTTCGTGGTGGTCATGCGGATCGTGTTGGTGGGCCGCGAGGTGCTCGCCGAGGTCACGCTCAGCAATCGCGACCAAATGGGATTCCGCATGCTCATTGGCCGCGAGGCCCTGCGTCACGGCTTTGACGTGTCGTCGGCGCGGTCGTTTCTCGGCGAACGAGCTCCGAAGGAGGCGCGTCGCCGCAATCGCGGCCGCACGCCCTAGGTCACGCCAAGGAGCAGTAGTACGCGGGGCGGGAGCGACCCCCCGGCCACTCCCACCCCCGCGCGGCCCGAATCTGGCCATGGTCGACGCGCACCCGAAATGTCCGTGCGACCAATCCCCCTGAATCACGAGGTGTGACTGACGTTACTGGTGTGAGTAGAACCTTCAGAGCCCCACTCGGGGTGCCGCCCATCTGGGGGCCACCCTCATAGATCTGCCGCGTGGTCGGCGGTGTCGCCTAAACTCGCGGGATGACCCCCGGCCCGCTTGCGCTCGAGAAACTCGAAGTGCTCGAGAAGACGTTCGGGTATTCCAGCTTCCGCGGGCAGCAGGCGGAGATCATCCAGAGCATCATTGACGGCGACGACGCCCTCGTG
This sequence comes from Actinomycetales bacterium, assembly GCA_038207805.1. Taxonomy (GTDB): domain Bacteria; phylum Actinomycetota; class Actinomycetes; order Actinomycetales; family Microbacteriaceae; genus Rhodoglobus. The sequence goes on from JBBQZJ010000267.1 coordinate 2,574, forward strand.
CTCATGCCCACCGGCGGGGGCAAGTCGTTGTGCTACCAGATCCCGTCGCTCGTGCGCGAAGGTACCGGCGTGGTGATCTCCCCCCTCATCGCCCTGATGCAAGACCAAGTGGATGCCCTCGAAGCTGTCGGGGCACGCGCCGCGTTCCTCAACTCGACCCAGGGGCCAGAGGAGCGCGCGAGGGTCGAGACGGCGTTCCTCGCCGGCGAACTGGACTTGCTTTACCTCGCTCCCGAGCGGCTCA
>JBBQZJ010000268.1:0-2764 GCA_038207805.1 Actinomycetales bacterium
GTCAACGTCGGCAACTGGTCGGCGACAAGCGAGTTCAACATCGTCATCGATCCCGAGGCGGCGCACATCGTCTTCAACGAGTCGTGGCCGCTCACCATGGTCGGTCTCGATCTCACTCACGAGGCTCTTGCCACGCCCGAGGTGGCCGCGGCGATCGCTGCCGTGGGTACCGGCCCGGCGCGCTTCGTTGGCGAGCTTCTCGAGTTCTTCGGGCACACCTACCGCGACCAGCAGGGCTTTGAGTACCCGCCGGTGCACGACCCGTGCGCCGTTGCGTTTGTGATCGACCCGAGCGTGATGCACACCGTCCGCGTGCCACTGGATATCGAGCTCACCGGCACCCTGACGCTCGGGATGACGGTGGCCGACTTCCGCGCGCCCGCCCCGGAGGACTGCACGACGCAGGTCGCACGCCAGCTCGACCACGCCAAGTTCTGGGCCCTCGTCGTCGACGCGCTCGAGCGAATCGGCCCGGTCGACTGGTAAGCCGCGTCCCTCCCACAGAGGTAAGCCATTCGGCCCCTCGGGCTGCCCCGGGGAGGACGAAATGGCCTACCTCAAGAATTGGACGGCGGGCGCCTCAGTCGACGCGACCCGCGATCAGCGGGCCGACGTCGTCGGCAGCGTCGCCGATCCGGTATGCGCCCTCTAGTGCCTCGAGAGCGCGCTCGAAGCGAGCCGCATCGTCAGTGTGCATCGTGAACAACGGCTGCCCCTTAACGACGGTGTCGCCGGGCTTGGCGTGCAAGTCGATTCCGGCGGCATGCTGCACGGGATCCTGCTTGCGCGCCCGCCCGGCACCGAGCCGCCACGCCGCGATGCCAAACGGCAGCGCCAACTGCGAAGCAAGCACGCCGTCGGCGTCAGCGGTCACGACCTGACTTTCCCGCGGGGTCGGGAGCGCGGCATCCGGGTCCCCGCCCTGTGCGGAGATCATCGCGCGCCAGGTGTCCATCGCCCGACCGTCGGCGAGCGCCGCCTCCACATCAGCATCCGGCTGGCCGGCGAGCGCCAACATTTCCCTGGCGAGCGCGAGTGTGAGTTCAACAACGTCGGCCGGTCCGCCGCCTGCGAGCACCTCCACCGATTCCCGCACCTCGTTGGCATTGCCGATCGCGAGCCCCAGCGGCACATTCATATTCGTGAGCAGTGCGACCGTCTTGGTTCCGGCATCCTTGCCGAGCTGCACCATCGTCTCGGCGAGCTCGCGGCTGCGGGCCGGATCCTGCATGAAAGCGCCCGAACCGAACTTGACGTCGAGCACCAGCGCTGCGGTTCCCTCGGCAATCTTCTTCGACATGATGGATGACGCGATGAGCGGGATCGACTCCACCGTGCCGGTGATGTCGCGCAGGGAGTACAGCTTTCCGTCCGCGGGGGCGAGACCGGTGCCCGCCGCACAGATCACGGCCCCGATCGACCTCAGCTGCGCATAGAACTCGTCGTTCGACAACGCTGCCCGCCACCCCGGAATACTCTCCAGCTTGTCGAGGGTGCCACCCGTGTGACCGAGGCCGCGGCCCGACAACTGCGGCACAGCGACACCGAAGGATGCCACGAGCGGGGCGAGCGGCAGGGTTATCTTGTCCCCAACGCCGCCGGTGGAGTGCTTGTCGGTGGTCGGCTTGCCGAGGTCGTCAAAGTTCAGGGTTTCGCCGGTCGCGATCATTGCCAGAGTGAGGTCGCGCACTTCGGTGCGCTCCATGCCATTGATGTAGATGGCCATCGTCATGGCTGCCATCTGCTCGTCGCCCACAAACCCGCGCGTGAACGCATCGATCAGCCAGCCGATCTGCTCGGTGGTCAGTGCCCCGCCATCGCGCTTAGTGTGGATCAGGTCTACGACGTCAAACGGCTCAACGGCCATGGTGCTCCTTGGTGGATTTCGATGCGACCTGCGGTCTACTCCCTGTACTCCTCGAGAGTGCGCGGGCCGAACGCGTCGGGCAACACTTCATCGATTGTCTTGATACCAGACACGGTCTCGAGCAGCATGCCCTCGGCCGAGTGTTCGTAGAGCAGCTGCCGGCAGCGCCCGCACGGCATCAGTGCATTACCGTGACCGTCGACACAGGTGAACGCGACAAGCTTGCCGCCGCCGGTCATGTGCAGCGACGACACCAGGGCGCATTCGGCGCACAGGGTGAGACCGTATGACGCGTTTTCCACATTCGCACCGGAGATGACCCGACCGTCATCGACAATCGCCGCGACCCCCACCGGGAACTTCGAATACGGAACATAGGCGTGACTGAGCGCGTCTTGGGCGACGGCGCGCAGGGCATCCCAGTCAATCGAATCGGTCATTTTATGTACGGCTTTCCGGATGCGGCAGGGCCTCGGACATATCCGACTAGTCCCGCGACGGCGAAGATGGTCACTAGATAGGGCAGCATCAGCATGAACTCACTGGGGACCGGTGAGCCGATCGCGCTCAACACGCTCTGCAGGTTCGACGCGAACCCGAACAGCAGAGCCGCGAGTGTGGCTCGGATGGGATCCCAGCGACCGAAGATCACAGCTGCCAGCGCGATGAAGCCCGCTCCGGCGGTCATCTCTCGGTTGAACGCTCCAACCGACCCGAGTGTGAAGTACGCGCCACCGAGGCCGGCAATCGCGCCGGCCAGCGAGACGTTCCAGAACCGCGTTCCGTTGACGTTGATGCCGACCGTGTCAGCGGCCTGGGGATGCTCGCCCACCGAACGCAGGCGCAGGCCCCACTTGGTCTTGAACAGCGCGTACCAGACCACAAATACCGCGATGT
>JBBQZJ010000269.1:0-2735 GCA_038207805.1 Actinomycetales bacterium
TGACCACGTAGCCCGAGAAACTCGCGAGGCGGGGATCCGCAATGATTCCGGCTACCGAACAGGTGCGCAGGTGGCTCGCGAGAGGCACAGCGGAGGGCTGCGGACGCGGGTCTACAGTCTCGGTTGGCACTGGCGCCGCAGCCGTTGGAGTCGAACCGACCGCGACCCCCGCAAACACTGCGGAGGTGCCAAGGAGCACGAACACGACGGCAAGGGCCCCCGCCAACCACGCCGACGGGTGCTTTCTGATGACCGCCGCGAGACCGCCGGAGCGCGTCGGCTCCTCAGCGCGCAACGACCGCCGCGTCAGTGCCTGGGTAGGCTGCGCATCGTTCGAATCCGTCACCCGGCAATGATACCCGGGCTTGCCGTGCAGTCTCTGGAGTGTCTCTTAGCAGCTGGTCCAGCGGGCTGCGGCGCGAGTGAATGAGTACGGCTCGTCGATGCCACCGTGCGTCATGGCGAACGCGATGCACGCGCCGCCAACACTGGAGCTGGGTCGATAGAGAGACGCGCGGTGTGACGACGACTCCCACCACTTGGATGCGACTGTCGACCCGGTGTTGCCGGACCCGCCGGCAAGATTGCCGTCACATCCGACGCTCGGCACCCCATCGATTCGCGTCGAGCCCATGTGGCCCCAGGCGTCCATTGGATCGGGGCTAGGCGACTCCGCCATCCAGAAGAGGCGTGCCTCCATGCAGGAATCGTAGAAGAAGTAGCTGATGGGCTCGAGGCAGTTCGCCTCGCGAATGGAGTTGTACCGCGCCGAAAAGCTCGCCAGATCGTCGGAGGTGGTTCCGTTCACTCCCTGCGCCGAGACGGCGCTCGGTGCTCCACTGGTCGAACCCGAGCTGTATCCGGGGCACGATAGACCGGCCGACTCGAGGGCGGCGCGGCGTTCGTTGGTTCCGGATGCCGCACCCGACTCGCTTACGGGTGGCAGCGGCTTCGGCACCGGCTTCTGAGCGATGTGCTCGGAATCCGTACTGAGCGCCGCTTGGTCGGCCTTGGCCTGAGCCTCCACAACCCGCTCGTTGACGCGATAGCTCGACGACACCTCCACCGTGGGCGCTGGCTGAATGTTCGGGATGGGGGCGACAGACGCCAGTCGCGGCGCGTTGGGAGCTTCGTCGGCGCTCGCAGTGCCGCTGGGGCTTGGCCCTCCGCCGCCCACAAACGGCAGCGCAAGTAGCAGGACGGTTGAGAAGACCGTCGCCAAAAATGCGTATCTCTTCATCGTCGTGCACCCCCGAGCACTAGATCACCTACCCCCATTTGGTGGTGACCTACGCACAGCTTGGACGCGATGCGCGGCGATCGCAACCCGCGGGGTACGCAAAACACTCATTTCACCCGCTAAGTGGGGGTATTTACGGCGTGGCGTGTCCTACTTTAGGGGGACACGGGTTATGGGGCCGCCTGAGAGAATCGAACTCTCGACCTTCTCATTACGAGTGAGATGCTCTACCGACTGAGCTAAGGCGGCTTGCCCGGGTTGCCCCGAGGCACAGCATGGAAGCTTAGCCGAGTTTCCCAGCGTCTACCGGCGCCGGGCTCCCGAAGACCGCCGCAAATAGCGCGAAGGAGTGCCTCAATTGCTCGGCAAGGTTGGACGACGAACCGGTGCCCGCCCACCGCGCCCAGGCATGACGCATCACGCCGAAGGCTACGAGGGTGATGAGCCGGGCGCGGCTCTCCCGCTCAACGGGATCAGAGGTGCGATCGTCGTTCTCTAGCCGACGGGTAATGACCTCGGTGAGTTCATCTTCGAAGGTGCGCAACTTGGCCATGCGCAGTGCGAACAAGTGCGGGTAGTCCTTGACCAGTGAGTGCCGCAGCGCGATGAGTTCGGCATCCGCCATCGTGGCTTCGCTCGCGGCGCTGAGTAGCGCGACCAGGCCCTCGACCAAAGTGTCGCCGTCCGCTGCCGTGATGAAACGGTCGACGATTGCGTCGCTGGGCAGCTCGGGAGGATCGCCGAGTACGGCTTCTTCCTTCGAGTCAAAGTAGTTAAAAAAGGTGCGTGGTGAAATGTCGGCGAGGCGGCTTGCCTCGTCGACGGTGACACCGTCGAGTCCTCGTTCCTTGACCAGGGTGAGAACGGCCAACTGGATGGCGCGACGAGTGGCTCGACGCTTTCGCTCCCGGAGACCGGGTTCTGCCGAATCCGTCACTCCCGTCATCCCATTATTGTTGCACAGTGCGCAATATTTCGCCCACTCAGCAGTTCGGGTCGACCTCGGGGACGGTGCCCTTGAGGAAGTAGTCGTCAACGGTCGACGTCACACACGTGTTGCCCTGGCCGTATGCGGTGTGGCCCTCGCCGTTGAACGTAACGAGATGCGCGCTCTCAAGCTGGTTCGCCAGCGCGACACCCCACTCGTACGGCGTTGCGGGGTCGCCGGTGGTCGAAACCACAAGAATGGGCGGCGCCCCCGCCCCCGTCAGTGCCGTAATCGGCGGACCCTGGTATTGGTACGGCCAATTGATACAGGTCGCGTCGCCGATCGGTGGGAACGGTCGATAGGTTGTCGGGGATGCCTCGGCGAGCAGCACCTCCTGCTCGGCCAGCACCGCGGGGTCGGTCTCGGCGGGGTAGTCGACGCAGTAGATCGCGATGAACGCCTCGAGTGAGTTATCGGCGTAAGTGCCATCGGTGTCGCGGCTGTAGTAATAGTCGGCGAGGAAGAAGGCGGTATCGGTGACTCCGTCGCCGGCCTCCGAGAAGAGGT
>JBBQZJ010000270.1:0-2733 GCA_038207805.1 Actinomycetales bacterium
GACTCCGGCGGCCTTCTTGATGAGTTCGGCCGCGGGCGGGGTCTTCAGGATGAACGTGAACGAGCGGTCCTCGTAGACGGTGATCTCGACGGGGATGACATTGCCGCGCTGCGACTCGGTCGCCGCGTTGTACGCCTTGCAGAACTCCATGATGTTCACGCCGTGCTGACCCAGCGCAGGCCCGATGGGCGGTGCGGGGTTGGCGGCGCCGGCCTGGATCTGAAGCTTAATCAGACCCGTGACCTTCTTTTTCGGTGCCATTGTTTTTCCTTACTGTCGTGCGTCCTGATGAACGCGCTCCCGCGAGCCAGCCCGATGCTGGAAGCGGTGGTTGTGGTGGTGCTGGTGCTGGTGCTGGTTGAGTAGCCGCGAAGCGGCGTATCGAAACCGGGCAACCTGATAACTTTACCCGAAATCGTGGCTGGTTTCGATACGCGGCTTATCGCCGCTACTCACCCGGCGTGCTACAGCTTTGTGACTTGATCGAACGAGAGCTCGACCGGTGTCTCCCGCTCGAACAGCGACACGAGCACGATGAGCTTTCCGCTCTCGGCCTTGATCTCGCTGATCGATCCGGGAAGACCCGCAAACGAGCCCTCCTTGATGGTGATCGTCTCGCCGATCTCGAAGTCGATTTCGGCCGGGATGACGCGAGTTGCGCTCTTCCCCTTGCCGCCCACGCCTCTGACGACGGGAGCCTCAACGATCTGAACCAAGCTCTTGAGCATGTTGAACGCCTCGTCGAAGCGCAGCGGGCGCGGATTGTGAGAGTTACCAACGAATCCGGTCACCCCCGGCGTGTGACGAACCACCGACCAGCTGTCCTCGTTGAGGTCCATCCGCACGAGGACGTAGCCCGGGATGCGCACCCGATTGACAAGCTTGCGCTGTCCGTTCTTGATCTCGACGACATCCTCCATCGGCACCTCGACCTGAAAGACGTAGTCCTCCATAGCCATGGATACCTTGCGGTTGTCGATGTTCTGCTTCACTCGCTTCTCGAAACCGGCGTACGAGTGGATGACGTACCACTTGCCCGGCTTGCCACGCAGTTCGGTGCGGAACTCGTCATAGGGGTCGACCTCGCCCGGCTCGACCTCGCCCGGCTGGACCTCGCCCGGCTGGACCTCGCCCTCTCCGTCGCCGAGCTCGGGCCCGTCGTAGTCCGTGACATCCGGCTTGTCGCCCGCGTGGTCGGCTGCCTCGAGTTCGGCTTCCTCGTCGGTGGCCGCGAGTGCGGCATCCGCTTCGTCAATCGAGTCGATGTCGAGAGCGTCGTCAATAATCGCGTCCGCTTCGGGGTCCATTGCGGCATCGAGTGCTTCGAGGAGGCCAGCGAGGTCACCCTCGTCTTCCTCGTCGTCGTCGATCACATGGATGGCTTGGTGCTCTGCCGACTCCTCGGATGCCTCGGCGGCGGCCAGCGTGTTGCCGGTCTGTGCCTCGTCGTCTTCGGAGGACTGCTCTGCGGCCGTCGCGATCTCAAAATCGTCGCGGTGGTTCTCAGACACTGAATCTCTTTTCGTTGCGGTCATGAAGCGGCTGTACTCGCCGCGAAAATCGTGGGCTTGGTTAGCCGCCGGTGACGGTCGGATCGCCGAACAGGAAGTTCACCATGAGGCTGAAAACGAAATCCAGCCCGTACACGATGGCCATCATGATGACGACGAACACCAGTACGACTCCCGTGTAACTGAAAAGCTCCCTGCGAGTCGGCGTGACAACCTTGCGCAGTTCGGCGATGACCTGGCGGATGAACAGCGCCAGTCTGCCGAAAGGCCCACGCCGCTGGGCGCGTTCCTTCTTGGCGTTGGCAACGATGTCCTCGCTGGGCTCGTCGATCACTTTTCTGGCCACGTTGTTACCTTCCGATGTTTCGGCTTGCTGCAGGGCGGACAGGACTTGAACCTGCAACCTACGGTTTTGGAGACCGTTGCTCTACCAATTGAGCTACCACCCTCTGGGCAGTCTCGCTCTCATGCCTTGGCTCGCCGTGGGCGCGCAAAAGCATGGCAGATTTCAACTACCACGCGACCAGTGTACGTCATCGCCGCTGGGCGAGGCTAAGCCGGTGCTGGGCTGCCTGATCGGGGCGGCATCCGCCACATCTAGAATTGACCCGTGAGCCAGCCACGAATCTCCAGCCGAATTGCCGCCATCGCCGAGTCGGCAACACTCAAGGTCGACGCTAAAGCCAAAGCCCTCCAGGCCGCGGGTCGGCCCGTCATCAGCTACGCGGCGGGCGAGCCCGACTTCTCGACTCCGGGCAACATCGTCGAAGCGGCATCCCGCGCCGTTCTGGACCCCAAGAACTACCGCTACACCCCTGCAGCCGGCTTGCCCGAACTGCGCGAGGCGATCGCGGCGAAGACCGCTCGCGATAGCGGACTTGAGGTCGCGCCCGGCCAAGTCATCGTCACCAACGGCGGCAAGCAGTCGGTGTACCAGTCGTTCGCGACGTTGCTCGACCCGGGCGACGAGGTGCTGCTGCCCACGCCCTACTGGACCACCTACCCCGAGGCGATCAAGCTTGCCGGCGGTGTGGCCGTCGACGTGTTCGCCGGGGCCGACCAGAACTACATGGTCACCGTCGAACAGCTCGAGGCGGCGCGCACCGACCGCACGAAAGTGCTGCTGTTCGTTTCGCCATCCAACCCGACTGGTGCCGTCTACTCCCCCGAGCAGGTGCGCGAGATCGGTGAGTGGGCGGATGCTCACGGCCTGTGGGTCATT
>JBBQZJ010000271.1:0-2704 GCA_038207805.1 Actinomycetales bacterium
CAAACGGCAAACGAGATCCCGAGCCGCTGAGTCCACATCGCTGCGTGCTCCCGTAATACCCATGGTCGACACGGCGTACACGAAACCGCGACTCACCTCGACCGCCCTGGCGAGTCGCGCATCGGTGGAACTCGGTGCTGCAAGGAAAACCCGATCCAGATCGGCCCGATCGGATGCTGCGAGCCACAGAGCCGCCTCATCGGCTACCAAGTCCGGGGTGATGAGGCCGGCGCCGCCCGCGGCAACCAAATCGTCGGCAAAACGCTCAACCCCGTACTGGAGCACTGGATTCCAATAGGTCATCACGAGCACGGGCACGTCAACGCGGGCGGTGATCGCCGCCACCGCCTCAAATCCATGACCGAGGGTGAAGCCGCCGGCTAACGCCGCTTGGGTCGCTTTCTGAATGACGGTTCCATCCATGACCGGATCGGAGTACGGCAAGCCCAACTCGATGATGTCGACCCCGTTCTCGGCGAGAGCAACTGCGGCATCCACGCTGGTAGCGAAGTCCGGATAGCCGACCGGGAGGTAGCCGATGAACGCACCGGACCCGCTTGCCTTTCGACGGGCGATCACGGCCTCGACCGTGCTCGTTCCCGGGTGCGACGTGCCGACCCCTGTGCTCATCCGGTAACCTCGTTCTGCTTATCGAACAGCTCGAAGTACGCTCCAGCGGTCTCCATGTCTTTGTCGCCTCGACCGCTCAGATTGACCAGAATCGTCGCGTCGCTGCCCAGTTGCTGCCCGAGTTTCATCGTGCCCGCCAGCGCGTGTGCGGACTCGATGGCCGGGATGATTCCCTCGGTTCGGCTCAATAGCCGCAGGGCCTGCATCGCCTCGTCGTCCGTGATGGGAACGTAGTGCGCTCGGCCGATGTCGTTGAGCCAGGCATGCTCTGGGCCAACCCCCGGATAATCGAGACCGGCGGAGATCGAGTGAGACTCGACGGTCTGCCCGTCGGCGTCTTGCAACAGGTAGCTTCGCGCGCCGTGCAGCACGCCGGGGCGCCCCCGGGTGATCGTGGCGGCGTGCCGTTCGGTGAGATGCCCATCGCCCGAGGCCTCGTACCCGTAGAGTGCGACCTCGGGATCGTCGAGGAAGGCGTGGAAGATTCCCATTGCGTTGCTGCCGCCCCCCACGCAAGCCGTCACTGCGTCGGGAAGGCGACCAGTGAGCTCGAGCACCTGGGTGCGTGCTTCCTCACCAATGATTTTGTGAAAGTCGCGCACCATCGCCGGGAAGGGGTGCGGTCCCGCGACAGTGCCCAGCAGGTAGTGCGTCGATTCGACGTTCGCGACCCAGTCGCGCAGGGCGTCGTTGATCGCGTCTTTGAGGGTGCGCGACCCCGTCGTGACGGGCACGACCGTGGCGCCGAGTAGGCGCATTCGAGCCACGTTCAACGCCTGGCGCACGGTGTCTACTTCCCCCATGTACACCACGCATTCCAGGCCAAAGAGTGCAGCAGCAGTCGCGGTCGCGACACCGTGCTGACCCGCGCCGGTCTCGGCGATCAGGCGGTTCTTGCCCAGTCGCTTCGCCAATAGGGCTTGTCCTAGGACGTTGTTGATCTTGTGCGAACCGGTGTGGTTGAGGTCTTCGCGCTTGAGGATTATCCGGGCGCCCCCGGCGTGCTCGGCGAACCTCGGAACCTCGGTGATGATGCTCGGGCGCCCAGTGTAGGTGGCATGAAGGTGGGCCAGTTCGGCCTGGAAAATCGGGTCAGTGCGGGCTGCTTGGTACGCGGCGTCTAACTCGTCAAGAGCCGCTATGAGCGACTCGGGCACATAACGCCCACCGTATTCGCCGAAGTATGGCCCTTGCTCATCGCGCAGTGCCATCACGCCACCAAGAAATCTCTGAGAGTCTGGGCGGGGTCAGCGCCCGTGACGAGCGCCTCACCTATCAGAACGACGTCGGCTCCGGCTCGGCGATAGTGGGCGACGTCGGCGGGAGACTTTACAGCCGACTCCGCCACCCGGATGATGCCGGACGGAATCATGTCAGCGAGCCTTCCAAACAGGTCGGGATCGAGCTCAAAGGTGCTGAGGTCGCGGGCGTTAACGCCGATCACCTGAGCGCCGAGATCAAGGGCTCGACCCACCTCATCGGCGGAGTGGGTCTCGACCAATGCAGTCATACCGAGCTCCTGGATCAACGCAAACAGCGACGACAGGGTCGTGTCGTCGAGGGCAGCGACAATGAGGAGGACAAGATCGGCCCCCGCCGCTCGTGCCTCGAACACCTGGTAGGGCTCGGCGATGAAATCCTTGCGTAGTACCGGCAATGAAGACACGGCACGCACCGCCTCTAGATCCTCCAGCGACCCGCCGAAGCGGCGACCCTCGGTGAGGACACTGATAGCGCTCGCGCCACCTTTTTCATAGGCGACCGCCAGCGAGGCGGGATCCGCGATTTCCGCGAGAACCCCCCGAGAGGGACTCGCCCGCTTGATCTCGGCAATGATGCGAACCCGCTCCCTCGGCTCGAGCGCTGCCACCGCGTCGAGAGCCGGTGTTCGCGCCCAGGCTGCGGCTTCGACATCTGCGAGGCTCCGTGCAGCACGACGATCCGAAGCGTCAGTGAGGGCTCCGGCTACGAGTTCGGCGAGCACCTAGCTATGCACCTTTGGCGTGTATTTTGGGCCAGCGACACCGTAGCCGGCCTTGGCGAGAACCCAGCCGACAATCGCACCCACAACCAA
>JBBQZJ010000272.1:0-2665 GCA_038207805.1 Actinomycetales bacterium
CTCGGTGTCGGCAGTCAATGTCGGCGGTTCCACGCCGCTGGTTCTCCAGGTCGGTTAGAAGCGGTCGAAAAGACCCGTCGGCCGGCCGTGACCCGGTCGACCCTAGAAGTCATCCACCTCGGTTGCGGGGCCGGCAGCACACTGGGATTCGGTGGCCATCGTGGCCCACGAATCGGAGCCTGCGCCGAGCGTCAGTCCGAGCTCGGTTACTTCGACAGTGCAGTTGCTGAGAGTGCCAGAGGCGACAACGAAGCCCCACGGGTGAGTGGACCAGCCCGTGAATCCACGGGCGTCCGCTGCGTCTGCCGGCAGCCCGACGGCAAGGCCGCCCTGACCGGGTCCCACAAGGTACTTGCTGCGCATGCATGCGGCAAGTGCCGAATCCGCCGCATCCGATAGATCCGTCATGTCGCCCCGTCCCGACAGCAGAACATGCTCGGCGGAGGGAAGCATGCCAATCGCTGCGTCAGCCGGCCAGGTCGCGGCCGCGCCCGCGGGTATTGCGGTAACCGTGGCCCGCGTAAAACTCCACTGTTCGGCAGCAATACTGTCCTCGGTGAGGACGCCTGGACAGTCAAGCACGACGGCCTGCGGCAGCGTCTGAGCGGCCACGTCATCGAACGGCACCGCCTGGTGCACCTGCATCTCCAGCAACAGCTGCTCGCCGGTTAGTGCGGTCGCTGTGGCGCGCACGATCAGCACGGTGTCGGGTTCGACCGGGATCGGCGTGACCACCGACGGTTCGACCGGCACATTGGTTACCGACACGAAATTCTCGGATTCTTCGGTCGGCGTGGTGCAGGCAGCGAGGCCAAGCACGAGCAGTGGCGCGGTGAGAGCGGCACCCAGTGTTGAGAATTTCATCGGCTCAAGGGTGACTCACTGTGGTGAACGGTGCACGTCGCGAGCATGAACGAGAATAGTCGGGAGGCGGCTGACAAGGGTTGGCCGCCGATCTGGCAAACTGGGTGTGCCCCTCTGGGGACAATCCGCTTTGGTGTAATGGCAGCACGACAGCCTTTGGAGCTGTTAGGTCTAGGTTCGAGTCCTGGAAGCGGAGCCGACTCGGCCGACCCGTGATTCCTATTGTTCACCTGTTTGGATGCTGTAGTACTTGTTCTTGAGGTCGTAAGTTACCGTCGAACCTCTTGACTCCGAAGGCCGCAGTTCGTGGCGACCCGAGTGAGAAAGTAGCCCGATGACGGTTGGCCCGCGAATCGTCTTCGTGCGCTTCCTGACCCGCATGAGTCCGAAGCTCGTGCCGTGGGTCGCTCACTCAACCCGGGTCATCGGTGAACCGGCCGACGTCGCCCAGGACGCCGACAGCGGTGAGGGCCTCGTCGTTTGGCAACTTGTGTCGGCAAACAATCGCCAGCTCGCGCGCGGTGCCGAGGTGCACAACACCTTCGAGGCGGCCCACGACCACGCGGCCGCGGTGGTCGACGCGGCTGCGCGACTCGACGTGAGTTTGGTGAGCGAGGCCCGACGCGGGGTATACGGATGGTTCATGAGCCTCGACGGTAGCCCGTCGGCGATCTGCGCCCGTTGGTACGGCACCGATCGAGATCGGCGCCACGCGATCGAACTCGCCGTTCGCTCCATCCCTGTTGCCTCTCTTCACACCGGCGCACGGCTGACCGATCGCTCTCTCATGGCAGGTGACCGTGCGCCGCTCCTCTAGCACATCAATTTCGATCACCGATGTCGCGGTTGAAACCGACAGCGCGGTAGTCGACGATGCGCCCCGGGTGCTCTCGAAAAAGGTCGACGGTCCGGATGCCACCTTCCGCTGGGTCGCGCGCAGCGCTGGCACCCTCGTCGTAACCGTGATGTCACTCGTCGGGCTCTTCCTGCTGTATCAGGGTTTCCAGGCCCTTCAGGCCGCCGGCCCCAACTTCATTACCGAGCAATCTTGGGACCCCAACTCCGGCAAGTTCGGCATCGCCGCCGTTCTCTCGGGAACGATCTTCATTGCACTCACCGCGATCTTCTTCGCGTTGCCACTTGCCCTCGGCACTGCCCTGTACATCAGCGAATTCGCCCCCGTGGCAATCAAGAACGCGCTCGTCTCCGTGGTCGACCTGATGGCCGCAGTGCCCAGCATCGTTTACGGCCTGTGGGGTGTGTTCTTTCTTACCCCCGCCATCCTGCCGGTCTCGCAGTGGATCTCGACCTACCTAGGCTGGATTCCCCTCTTCGCGGTCGACGGTTTCGACGCGAACGACCCACTGGCGAGCCCGACCGTCTTTGCGGCATCGACCTTTATTGCCGGAATCGTAGTGGCCCTGATGGTGGCTCCGATCACCAGTTCGATCATGCGCGAGGTGTTCACCCAAGCGCCGGTCGGTGAGCGAGAGGGCGCTCTCGCTCTCGGGGCCACCAAGTGGGGGATGATCTCCAGCGTCGTGATTCCGTTTGGTCGCGGCGGCATTATCGGTGGCACGATGCTCGGGCTGGGCAGGGCGCTCGGTGAGACGATTGCGGTCTTCTTGATCATCTCGCCGGTCTTTGTGATTCAACCGCACATTCTGGAAAAGGGCGCGAACTCGATCTCAGCGCTCATCGCGCTGCGGTACAGCGAGGCGTCGGATTTTGAGATCTCCGCACTCATGGCCGCGGGCCTCGCGCTCTTCCTGATCACCCTCGTGGTCAACTTCGCGGCATC
>JBBQZJ010000273.1:0-2596 GCA_038207805.1 Actinomycetales bacterium
CGGGCCGAGGAACCCCGCGACGGAGCCCTGCGCGACCCGCAGGTCAAGCCCCTTGAGGGCCGAGAGCTTGCCGAACTTCTTTTCTAAGCCGTGCACGTCGACCGCCAGTGTTTCTGTCATATTTTCTTCTCCAAATGTTAAGGACGATGTGGGGTGGATGCCGCGCTAGCGAGCGGGCGGATCCGGCATCTGAAGGAGGTACTCGTCGAGCATCGAGCGGTCAACGAGGAGCCCCTCGGTGTAGAGCTCAAGAGTCGGAAGGGCTAGGGAGCTGGCCAGTCGAGTCATCGCCGGGCCGACATTGGCGAGATCCGCGTCTGGATCCACAGTGAACTGCAGGAGCAGCGCACCCAGTGTGCTGGCGACGAGATAGCGTGCTCGCGCCGCCGGATCGCGGCTGGGCTTCAGAGTGCCGGCCCGCACGGCATCTTCGGTGAAGGCTTCGGTGTCGGCTATGAGGTGTTCGAGGAACTCCCGACCCACGGCGCCGCCATTCAGAACGCTCCGCAGGATGTAGGCGAAAGTCGGGCCGAACTCGTCGAGCTGGGAGAGCATCCCGATCGACTGACCGGGTGACATGCGAAGACCGTCGCCTTTCGCTTCGCGGTATCGACGCAGAACCTCCTCGTCGCACTCGACGCGCAACTGGTCTTTCGTGCCGAAGTGGTGCCTGATCAGCCCTTGGCTCACCCCGGCTCGCGCAGATATGTCGCGCACGGAAGCGTCGAAGCCGTGCTGGGCGAAGCACTCGATCGCGGCGTCGCGCAGGCGGGCCCGAGCCGTCAGGTCGTCGGCGGAGCGAACCCAGGGTGCCCCGGCTGCTATGTGCATGAACAATAAGCTATACGCGCGTATAGCGCATCGTCAAGATGCCAGGCGGACAATGGACACCATGCACATCTCCCGCGGTTGGCCCACCGGGTCGGGCATCCAGTGATCGGTCGCTTCGAAGAACTCGACTGGCAACCCACCCCTATGGGCGACCTCACGCTGCGGCGCCGCTCGGACGCCGAGCTGGGGGTGGAGATCTTCGAGGTCAAGCTGGGTGACGAGTTTCTGATGTCGAGCCTGTTCACGGTGGCCGAGGAGGAGTTGGCGACCCTCGGACTTGCGTCCGCCTCCGGGGATGCACTCGACGTTCTCGTCGGTGGGCTGGGGCTCGGATACACCGCGATTGCCGCGCTGCGCGACCCCCGGGTGCGAACCATGACCGTGATCGACACGATGCCCGCCGTGATCGACTGGCATGAGCGCGGGCTGCTGCCGGTGTCGGCGGCCCTCACCGGCGACAGCCGCACCAGGCTCCTGCTCGACGACTTCTTCGCGGTCATGCGGCGCGAACCGGGACCGACGGATGCTCGCTACGACGCGATTCTTCTGGACGTAGATCACTCGCCGCGCCACCAACTCGATCCCAGCCACGCCGATCTCTACACCGAGACCGGGTTGCGCCGGCTCACGCGCCACCTGCGCGAGGGGGGTGTCTTCGCGCTGTGGTCGGATGACCCGCCGGACGACGACTTCATGGCCACCATGGCGCTTGTGTTCCCCGAGCCCCGCGCGCACGTGGTCGAGTTCGACAACCCGGTCACCCGCGGGGTGTCGTCCAACACGGTGTACGTCGCACGCACCTAGAACTTCAATGTTGCAATAATGCTACGTAGCATTTATGCTACTTCTCATGGGACGCAAACCGAAAGCGGATGAGCCGGTGTATAGCCGACTCGAGCACTTCCGCACTGAACACGACATCACGCGGCAGCAGCTCGCGGAGGCTGTCGAGGTGCACTACCAAACCATCGGGTATCTCGAGCGCGGTGAGTACAGCCCCAGTCTGGCGCTGGCGCTTCGCATCGCTCGAGAACTCGACATCCCGGTCGGCGAGCTGTTCTCGCTGACCCCATTCACAGAACCCGGAGGATCCAATGAGCACGTCGCGTAAGGAAAAGAACGAACAACTTGTGGCCGAGCGCGCCGAGCGCATCATGACCGACACCCGATTCCAGGGCCTGCGCACCCGCCCGGCCCGGTTGGGTCTCTCGGTGGCCATGACCGCCCTCATCGTGCTCATCCCCGCGGCATGGGTCGTGCTGGGCTCGATTGCCGGGATCGTCGCCGTTCTGGTGGGCATCGTTGTCTGGTGGCTGCTGCGGATGTCGGTTCGACTACTCGCAGACCTACCAGAGGAGTATCTCGACGAGCGGCAGAGCAGCCTGCGCAACCGCACCTACGTCGAGGCGTACCGCTGGTTCGGCGGTTTGGTCATCCTGCTCGCTGGCGCCGGGCTCCTAGCTTTCATCGTGCTCGGCGAAGACCCCGACACGTGGCGGGTCGCCCTCAGCTACAACGCCATCATGGGCATCTTCTGGATGCTCGAAGCAGCGGCCCTCAGCATCCCCTCGATCGTGCTGGCGCTGCGCGACCGCGAACTGCAGCGCTAGCGCACCCGCCCGGCGGGCGGGCCGGAGCTCCACGGGTCATCGTTCGACGAGCGGCCGCACGTCGCGTGCGACGAACTCGATGAACCCGATGGGGTCCGGCTCGTCGGCCGTGGGCTGTAGCACAACGGTGTCGGCACCGGCTTCGGCCCAGCGCT
>JBBQZJ010000274.1:0-2576 GCA_038207805.1 Actinomycetales bacterium
AGGGCCAGCTTCTCGCGGTACCGCTTGTCGCGGCGCAGGCGGTCGAGGGCGTTGAAGCGGGCAGCCTGCGTCAGCCATCCCCCGGGATTGGGGGGCACCCCGGCCGTGCGCCACTGGCGTACGGCCTCCTCGATCGCCTCGGCGACCGACTCCTCTGCAAGGTCGAGGCTCCCGAGCCAACCCGTGAGCGCCGCGACGAGCCGCGCGGACTCCTCGCGGAGCACCCTCGCGAGAAGTCGATCGGTAGCCGCGGCGCGGGCCCGCCCCGACTCCGCTGCCGCGGCATCCGTTTCGTTCACAGCTCGATGTGGCTTAGTAGACGATGATCGGGCGGATCTCGACCGCAACGCCGGGCAACTCGAGCAGCGGCCACGTCTTGACGACGGCGATAGCCGCATCGAGGTCGGGCACGTCTATCACCTGGAATCCGCCGATCGCCTCCTTCGCCTCCGAGAATGGCCCGTCGGCCACGACCGGCGCGTCGCTGCCGTGGCTGACCGTGGTCGCGGTGGTGACCGGCTGCAGCTGGGCGCCGGACTCGGTCATCACCTCGCTGTGCGTGCCGAACCAGTCGTAGGTGCGGCGATAGACCTGCTCGGCGTGCTCAGGCGACACCGCTGCGTCGAGTTCGGGCGTGGTTGTGAACATGATGACGTACTTCACGGTCGTGTCCTTTCTTTATGGGAACAGTTTCACCCCTACAACGAACGGGCAAGCCCGAATTCGACACGAACCGCGGAATCCGCGTCAAAAGAGCGAGCGGGTTGACGATGGCGGACGCGGTCGGCTCGTCGCTGGGAGCGATCAGAGCTGGCCTGCTGTCGGGTCGTGGAGCGGGCGAAGCTCGACGCCGCCGCCGGTGGCCGGGGCCAGCTTGGCGAGCTCGATGGCGTGGTCGAGGTCGCGCGCCTCGACGGTGTAATAGCCGAGGAGGGACTCTTTGGACTCGACAAACGGGCCGTCCGTCACCGTGCCGGCCTTGATCTTGAGGGCGGTCGTCACGGGCTTGAGCGCTTCGCCGCCCGTGATGGACCCACCGTGCTCGACGACCCCCTTGGTGAAGACGCTGTGCGCCTCGACCACGGCGGCCCACCCCTCGGGGGGCAGGGTCTCGTAATAGGCCGGGTCTTCGTAGATGAGGATCGCGTACTGGGACATGAAATTACCTCCTGCATTCGCGGGCCGACCTGTCCGGCGCCGTCATAACAACAACGAACAACCTGCCGCCAAATCGACAACTGGGCCCGAATTCTCCTCAAACTTTTTCCGGCGCCGCCGCCGTGCGTGCCGAGTGAGCCACGGCCCCCGGCGAGCCGGCCGCTGCGTCGGGCGTGTTTCGTGGGGTGGTTGGTCATGGCCGTGAAGTTCGGCGCTGCGCGCCGCACCGAGCCGACCGGGCCGGGGTCAGCTGCCGACATTTGGTGATCCTCATACCGGCGAAGCCAAGAATGCATCGTCTTGCGAGACACCCCGAACCCTTCAGGCGAAACACTGTTACCCATCACCCGAATGCCAAACAGCACTCATCAGGCGAAATATCGCACGTTTTGGTAGGGCGGACGGGACTTGAACCCGTGACCGACGGATTATGAGTCCGCTGCTCTAACCAGCTGAGCTACCGCCCCGTGGCCGCGAACGACCGGAACCAACGATACTGCCTAGAACGGCGGCGGGTCGGCGGTGCTGACCGCGCCGGTCGGACTCTTCCAGGTGATGCCGGTCGCGGCATCCTGTGTCATGGTCCATTGGGTTTCGTGCTTCAGCCGATGGTGATGTCGACACAGGAGCGCGAGATTCGATGCGGCGGTCGTGCCGCCGTCCGCCCAGGCGATCGTGTGGTCGATGTCGCAGTTTTTGGCGAGGCGACCGCATCCGGCGAAAGTGCAGGTCTGGTCGCGCACGTTCACCCAGCGCTTGATGTCGGCCGGCACCCGGTAGCTCGTGCGATCAACGTCGAGTATGGCGCCGCTAACCGGATGTGTGAGCAGCCGGTGGAAGCTCGGCGCGTGGGCAGCGAGGCGGCGAGCTGTCTCGGCGTCGATGGGTCCGTAACCGTCGAGTGTTGCGGTTTCGTCGGAGTGGCCTAGCAAGCTCAGAACGGGAACGGTCACCGAGACGGAGACGCCCACCGACGCCTGTCCGGAGCCAAGCACACCAGCCAGGAGATCCCGTGCGACGTCGGCTCGCAAGTGTGCGAGAGTGCGCGTCTCGTCGGGCGCGGCGGCGAGCGACGCGGCGACCCGGTCGAGATGGGTCATCGCGCGAGCGGCCGAGTCGGCTGACAAGTAGGCGTGCAGCCATGACATGCCGTCGATGTCGGGTTCGACCCAGACCCGCCGTTCATCGGCCCGGCGGCGGTGACGTTCGGTGGGCGGCTCCCCGTGAACACGCTCCCGGGCGGTGCGAGCGAACGTGCGGAAGCGCGCGGGGGCGAGCCGAAGCGCGGCCGCAAGAACGGCATCCTCAAAGGCCGCCCAAGTCTGAGAAGGCAAAACGGCCACAATCTCGGCGACGGCTGCCGCGTTCGGGATCGACACCTCTCCTTCCCGGAATGCGTACCAGACCCGGGGCGCCCG
>JBBQZJ010000275.1:0-2559 GCA_038207805.1 Actinomycetales bacterium
TTCCTCGAGCCGGTGCAGAACTCCGGTGGATGCTTCCCTCCGCCCCCGGGATATTTCCAGCGGGTCCGCGAGATTTGCGACCAGTACGACGTGCTGCTCGTCAGCGACGAAGTCATCTGCGCGTTCGGGCGGATCGGGCACGTGTTCGCCTGCGACGCGTATGGCTATGTGCCCGACATGATCACCTGCGCTAAGGGCATGACCAGTGGCTACTCCCCCATCGGCGCGACGATCGTCAGCGACCGAGTCTACGAACCCTTCAAGCACGGGTCGACGTCGTTCTATCACGGCTACACCTTCGGCGGTCACCCGGTCTCGTCCGCGGTGGCTTTGGCTAACCTCGACATCTTTGAAGAGGAGAAGCTCAACGAGAACGTTCGCGAAAACTCGCCGATCTTCCGCGCCACGCTGGAGCGCCTGAAGGATCTTCCGATCGTCGGTGACGTGCGCGGCGATGGCTACTTCTTCGGAATTGAGCTCGTGAAGGATAAGGCCACGAAGGAGACCTTCAACGACGACGAGTCCGAGCGATTGCTGCGCGGTTTCCTTTCCAAGGCGCTGTACGACGCCGGGCTGTACTGCCGCGCAGACGACCGCGGCGACCCCGTGATTCAACTCGCTCCGCCGCTGACAATCGGTCCCAGCGAGTTCACTGAGATCGAGGGAATCCTTCGAGACGTGCTGACAGAAGCGTGGTCTCGGCTCTGAGCATCCCGGCGAGCGGGACAGAATACCGCGACCTGTCGTTCTGGCACGCCACGGTTGACGACGATCTCACGCCGCGACCCTCGCTGGCCGGCGACCGCGACGTTGATGTTGCCATTGTGGGTGGGGGGCTCACCGGGTTGTGGACAGCCTGGTACCTTCTGCGCCACGACCCGAGCCTAACGATTGCCGTGCTCGAGAAACACATCGCTGGTTTCGGTGCTTCGGGTCGCAACGGGGGTTGGGTCAGCGCTCTCTTTCCACGCTCTACGGCGTCGCTCGCGCGCCTCCACGGGCGCGATGCCGCGCTACGAATGCGTCGAGCCATGATCGAGACGGTGGATGAGGTGGGCCGAGTTGCGGGCCAGGCCGGCATCGACATCGACTTTGCTCAGGGCGGCACAATTGGCTACGCCCGCTCGCGTACTCAGCTGAAAGCGGCGCAGGCCGAAGTCGCCGAGGCCGCCAGTTTCGGCGTCGACCCTCTCGAACTGTGGTCGGCCGACCGGCTCGGAGCAGCCGGTGCGCTCGGTGCCAGCTACGACCCGTCGTGCGCTCGCATCCACCCAGCGAAGCTCGTTCGAGGTCTTGCTCGAGCCCTGGAAACTCGCGGTGTGTCCATTTACGAGCAGACCGAAGTGGTGGGGTGGAGTAAGGGATCGGCCACGACCAACCATGGCACCGTTCGCGCCGACACCATCGTGATCGCGCTTGAAGGCTACGGTGCCACGGTGCAGGCCACCCGGCGTCGGGTGCTGCCACTGTACTCACTGATGATCGCTACCGAGCCGATTCCGGATGCAATCTGGCAGCAGCTCGGCATCGAACACGGCCAGACATTCAATGACTTTCGCCACCTCCTTGTCTATGGACAGCGCACGGCCGACAACCGGTTTGCGTTCGGTGGACGCGGGGCTCGATATCACTGGGGAAGTGCGATTCGACCCGAGTACGATCGCGTGAGCAGAGTTTTTGAGCACCTCAAGGCCACGCTCAACGAACTGTTCCCCGCCGTTGCCGATGTTGCTGTCACCCACCGATGGGGTGGCCCGCTCGGGGTTCCGCGAGACTGGCACGCGTCGGCGAGCTTCGACCCGGTCACCCGTGTTGCGACAGCGGGCGGATATGTCGGGGACGGCTTGAGCACCACTAATCTGGCCGGGCGCACTCTCGCGGACCTCATCGTCGGTGTGGACTCCGAGTTGACGGGGTTGCCATGGGTGAACCACCACTCGCCGAGCTGGGAACCCGAGCCGCTGCGCTTCGTGGGTGCCAATGCGGGGCTGATCGCCATGACCGTCGCAGACGCCGAGGAGCGAGCGACGGGACGAGCATCCGTCGCCGCCAAACTCATGGCGCCACTGGTTGGTCACTAGGCATTCCTGTAGCGACCAGCCCCGCCGTGCCATGATCTTCACCGAGGTCGACTAGAGTCCTGCCGTGACGATCGAGATGACCGCCGTGCCGCGGCCCGATGACCACGCCGCTCGGAGAGCACGTCTGGGCGCGGGTGGAGTCATCGCAATTGCGATTGCGATCCTTCTGAACCTGAGTTTGGCTGTGGGTTTCGTGTGGATGGCAACGAACGTGCAGCGGGTCGCCGACCAGTTCACGGTGTGGCAATTCACAGCGCCCGCAGCGATTGAGAGCTACGCCGATCGTGCCGGATTTTCGGGCGAAGGCCGATTCCTATTCTTCGCGAGCCAGCCTGTCATCGCGGTGGATGCCGAATTCAACGACATCTGCGCCACGCGCCAAGAGGATGTCGGGATCTTGGGCTGCTATCTGCCGGGCGACAAGAGAATCTACCTGTACGACGTGACCGACGTGCGCCTCGACGGTATCGAAGAGGTC
>JBBQZJ010000276.1:0-2490 GCA_038207805.1 Actinomycetales bacterium
GAGGATGACCTCGGCGCGACCGAGTGGTCCCTTCGTTGCTGTCCCGGCGAAGATGACGTCCTCCATCTTGCCGCCGCGGAGCGTCTTCGCCCCTTGCTCACCCATGACCCAGGCGAGGGCATCCACCACATTGGACTTGCCGGAGCCGTTGGGCCCCACCACACAGGTGACGCCCTGCTCGAACTGGAAGGTGGTCGGCGCGGCGAAGGACTTGAACCCCTTGAGGGTCAGGCTCTTCAGGTACACCGTGCCCCTCTCGCTCGTGCCGAATGTCTGGGTCAAAGCTACCCGACCGATTGCAGGTAACGCTTGCATCTCATTAGGCCCCACCGCACAATCTGGGGCATACTCTGGTCGGCTGCCTTACGGCGGCCGGACCACGCGGGAGAACCCCATGATTAAGGCTCAGATCGAGGAACTTGCTCTGCCCGCGACCCTCGACGCCGAGGGTGGGGCGGACTTCGCCCGCGCCATCGAGCTCGGTAACGCCGTCGAGGCGCTCACCTATGGCACGCCCGACCTCGCCTACGAGCCCGCCGAGGAGCTGCCGTACTACCTCGACAAGTTCGAGCCACAACGGGTGCTCGTCGCTCGGGTAGCCGGCGAGATCGTCGGCCGGACCGTGTACACGACGCAGACGGGCGAGGAAGCCGACGCCGGCTGGCTCACCGTGCAGGTGCTCCCCGAGTACGCCGGACGGGGCATCGGGCGCGCGTTGGCGGATGCCGGCGAAGCCCTCGCACTCGCCGACGGCAAGTCGAAAGCACTCGTCTACCATGCCGCGGTTGCCCGGCCGGGTGCCCAAATCGTTCCCGCGAGCGGCGTTGGCTCACTCCCCGCCGACGACCGCGCGGTGCGCTTCCTCCAAGCACGCGGCTACCGGTTCGAACAAGTCGAGCGGGTAAGTCGGCTCCCGCTTCCGGTTGCGGGCCTCGAACACCTCGTGATCGAGGCTGAGGCGGCCAGCGGGCCAGACTACGTCGTGCACACCTGGGTCGGCCGAGCGCCACAGCGCTGGCTCGAAGACATTGCGCTGCTCAACACTCGGATGTCGACCGACGCGCCCACCGCCGGACTCGAGGAGCCCGAAGACATCTGGACCGTCGATCGAGTGATCGCACGCGACGATGCCAACGACGCCAACCCGAGGTCGCGGTTGGTCGCCGCCGTCGAACACCTGCCCAGCGCACACCTTGTGGGGTTCACGGTGTTGTCGGTGCCGCAGCAGTCGCACCGCGCTCCCGCGCAGTACGCGACGCTGGTGTTGCGCGAACACCGTGGCCACCGGCTCGGGATGCTGCTCAAGGTGGCGAACCTCGCACACCTCGAGCGCGTCGCGCCCGGGCATCCGTCGATCATCACGTTCAACGCCGAGGAGAACCGTCACATGCTCGACGTCAACGAGTCGCTCGGATTCGTGCCGATCGCGCTCGAGGGTGCGTGGCGCAAAGACCTCTAGTCGGCCAGGCAGTCCTGCCAGAAGTCGGTCGCCCGAATCTTCTCGACGGTCTGCTGAGCCTGCGTTCCATAGTCGCCGGCGAGCGCGTCATCCGCGATCTGGCGTGCCAGGGCGCGACGGTCGTCGGGATCAGCGTCGCGCAGTTCCCGGAGGTCGTCTTTGAGGTTCTGCGGCATCGTTTGCAGCGCGAGAAGGCGCCGATCCTTGATCCTGTCGGCGTTCTCCTGAACGGCCGGGCCGTAGTCGCCCGCAAGTGCCTTGTGGCGAATCGCGATGGCTGCGTCACGCCGGGCGCTCGGCTCGAGCTGGCGCAGCTCCTTGAGATCGGCCTGCAGTTCATCGGGCAACTGGCGCCAAGCGTTCATCACCCGCTGGCCAAAATTGCACTCGCCGGATGAGGCGGTTGCGTCCTCTGGCGCGGGAGCGGGTGCGGCAAAGGCGACAGACGGCACCGCGATCAGGGCGGCAGTGAGAACCGCCGTGGCGGCCCAGGTACGAATCTTCATGGTTCTTGACTCCTTGGTTTAGGCCGCCAGAGGTGGCGACATCACGACTCTGCCGTTTGGTCGTATGACGGGTGTCAGGCCAATGTTCGGGGAATGTAAAGTCCCTCCCGACTCACTAGCGCTGAGTCGTGGATGCACTTGAATGGAGCCATGAGTCAAGGGCGCGGCCTCGTGGTGATCGTCGAAGACGAACCCGCCATCGCTGACATCGAGCGCATGTACCTCACTCAGGCCGGATTTGGCGTTCACGTCGAACGAGATGGCAGCGCAGGACTCGCCGCCATTCGCACCCTCCGACCGGTCGCCGTCGTACTCGACGTCGGGCTGCCGGGGATGGACGGAATCGAAATCTGCCGCGCACTGCGCGAGGAGGGCGACTGGACGCCGCTGATCTTCGTGACCGCCCGAGACGACGAGATCGACCGGGTGCTCGGCCTCGAACTCGGCGGCGACGACTACCTCACTAAGCCGTTTTCTCCCCGTGAGCTCGTTGCCCGGCTTCGCGGACTGCTTCGCCGGCAGGAT
>JBBQZJ010000277.1:0-2426 GCA_038207805.1 Actinomycetales bacterium
CGTCATCGTCGCTGTACTCCGACTTGGATGCCCGGCGCTTCAGCGCGGGAAGCGCAGTGCCCGGGGCGAGCCGCCGGGCGACGAGCAGAAAGCCGGTGTGGCCGATCATCCGGTGGTCCGGCCGCACGGCTAGGCCCTCGACGTGCCAGGTTCGAACGAGCGTTTCGCTCGGCTCGGGGTCGGTAAAGGCGCCGGTATCGCGGATGGCCTCCGCGACTCGCGAGAGTTGCGTGACGGTTGCGATGTAGCAGATCAGCACCCCGCCGGGCGTGAGTGCGGCTGCGCACGCCCCGAGGCACTCCCACGGCGCCAGCATGTCAAGCACGATTCGATCGACAGACCCCGCGGGGGCGGCCAGCGCAAGCTGATCCTGCAGGTCGCCGACGATCACCGACCAGTTCGAGGGCTCGGCGCCGAGGAAGGCCGCCACGTTGCCGCGGGCAACCTCGGCGAACTCCTCGCGCCGTTCGAACGATGTCAGCGTGCCCTCAGGGCCGATTGCTCGCAGCAGCCACAGCGAGAGAGCGCCGGATCCCACTCCGGCTTCGACCACCGTAGCGCCCGGAAAAATATCCGCAACGCCGAGAATCTGCGCGGCATCCTTCGGGTAGACAATTGCGGCACCCCGAGGCATTGACATGACGAAGTCGGTGAGCAGTGGGCGCAGAGCGAGGTACTCGATTCCGTTGTTCGAGATCACGACCGAGGCATCGGGCTGGCCGATGATGAGGTCGTGACTGAGCACGCCCCGGTGGGTGTGAAATTCTCCTCCCACCTCGAGGGTTACGGTATTGAGGCGTCCCTTGGGTCCGGTGAGCTGCACCCGGTCGCCCGCGCGAAAGGGCCCGCTCTGGCGGCGAAGTGCAGCACTCACGAGCTCACCGAGTCGGCGAGGAGTGCCGAGAGATGCTCGAGCGTGCGCCCCTCGAGGGTCGGCCAGAGTACGTGTGCGCTTCCCTCCGCGATCGGAACGATGAACGGCACGCCCACAACTACTGCACCCGCGGCCCTAGCCGAGGTAATGCCCGGCTTCGAGTCCTCGATGGCGATGCACTGCTCGGGCGCGACGCCCAGCAACTCGGCGCCGCGCAGGTAGGGCTCGGGATGAGGCTTGCTGTTGACGACATCGTCCCCGGATACGACAACATCGAATCCCACGAATCCGAGCCGATCGGCGACGTGGTGAGCCATCCGGCTGATCGACATTGTGACGAGGGCGGTCGGGATCTGCGCTTCGCGCAACTCGGTGAGCAACTCGCGAGCACCGGGCCGCCATGGAATTCCGAACTCGACCAGTTGTTCGAGCACTCGGTCGGTCAAGCGGTCGATGATCTCGTCCGGTGCGAGGGTCACACCCTTCGCCTGAATTATGCGCGCCGAGTTGCCGAGGCCCAGACCGACCAGTTGCAGTGCTTCCTCGTGGGTCCAGTCACCGCCGTACTCGTGGATGAGCTCGGTTTCGGCCGCAATCCAGTACGGTTCGGTGTTCACGAGGGTGCCGTCCATGTCCCAAAGGACTGCGGCGGGGTGGCTGTGGGTCACAACGCACCATCGTAGTTCTATCCTTGATAACAGGGCTGCGTTGATCTCGGCAGCCAAGAATGAGGAGACACGTGTCTGACACCGGGTTCGCGAGCGGTCGACTTCTCGTCGTCGCATTCGAGGGCTGGAACGATGCCGGCGAAGCGGCCAGCGGTGCCGTGCGCACTCTCAAAGACGTTCTCGACGTGTATCCCATCGCCGAGGTCGACCCCGAGGACTACTTCGACTACCAGTTCAACCGCCCATCGGTCGCGGCGGACGAGGATGGCACGCGCCAGATCATCTGGCCGAGCGTGACGATCTACGGACCCACCCAGCCCGGTTCGGGCGAATCGTCGAAGATCTACCTGCTACTGGGAACGGAGCCGTCGCGCGGCTGGAAAACGTTTACCCGCGAGGTGCTGGACGTCGTCGAATCGAATGACATCACCTCGGTAGTTTTCCTGGGCGCGATGCTGGCGGATGTGCCCCACTCTCGGCCGATCTCGGTATTCACCAGCAGCGAGAACGCAGACGTGCGCACCCAACTCGAGATCGAACGCAGCGGATACGAAGGTCCGGTGGGCATCCTCTCGGTGCTGGCGGATGCCGCCGAAAAGTCGGGCGTGACCACGATGTCGATCTGGGCATCCGTGCCGCACTACGTACACAACGCGCCGTCGCCCAAGGCGACCCTGGCGATCATTGCCAAGCTGGAGGAGGTCCTCGGGATCGAGATTCCGCGGGGCGAACTGGAAGACGAGGCGGTCGCCTGGGAGACCGGCATCGATGCGCTCGCCGGAGACGACGACGACATGGCCTCGTATATTGAGCAACTTGAGCAGGCGCGCGACACGGTCGACTCCCCCGAAGCCAGCGGAGAGGCGATCGCGCAAGAGTTTGAA
>JBBQZJ010000278.1:0-2383 GCA_038207805.1 Actinomycetales bacterium
ACTTTGGCCTCCACCGTGAGGGCAACGAGCTCGTCATCGGTCAGGCCGGTCGAGTTTTCCGCGGGCTGATTCGCGAACAGCAGATTGTGGAAGGCATAGAACTCATTCGGCGAACTGTCGGCCACGCACGCGGCCGCGTTCACCGAACGGGTCGAGTATTTGGTGCCCTGCGAGAGCCGGTCGAGAATCGTGATCGGGTGGATTTCGACGGTGGTGCCACCGTTGTCAAGCAGGCTTGAGATGTAGTCGGCGTTGGTCGCTTCGAACTGGCCGCAGACCGGGCACAGGTAGTCGACATACATCTGGATGTCGATGACCCCCGACGCATCGTCGCGCGTGTTGGGGGTCGGATCGTCGCCCGGCTTGAGGCCGGGAGTCTGAGTTGCGATGGCGCCCTCACTCAACTGGATGCCGTCGCTTGCCATATTGGCTGGTCCGGGGCCCGCGGGCTTGATCGAGTTGACCACAACCAGTGCCACGATCGCGATGATCGCGAGACTGGCGACGATGATGCTGCCCTGAAGGATGAACTTGGTGCGGCGATCCTTCTTCTTTTGATCTTCGCGCAAAGCGCGCGCCTTCTCGCGAGCGGCGTCGCGCTTCTCGTTCTTGTTGAGACGGTTGTTGCCGGATGTTCCGTAACTCAATCGGACCTCATTCAGGTGATTCGGGTTCGTCGCGCAAATGTGAGGCGCCTCAGGGAGTCTACGAGCGATTTCTGGGAATCGTCCAACCGCGCGCTGTATGCCGCAAAGCCCGCTCGCGGCCCGTTTCCGACCGTCGAACTGTAGGCGGCGAGCGCGTAACCCCGTTGGGGTGCCATAATCGGGTTTGGCATCCCTTTCGGGGCGCCGCATCCATTCACTACGGATCGTCCGGCACGTACCTGCCGGTGAAGGAGAAGTACAACTATGGCTACTGTCACTTTTGACAAGGCATCCCGCATCTACCCGGGCACGGCTCGCGCCGCGGTCGACAAGATCAGCCTTGAGGTCGCCGATGGCGAGTTCTTGGTTCTCGTCGGCCCCTCCGGTTGCGGAAAGTCCACCACCCTGCGCATGCTCGCCGGCCTCGAAGAGGTTAACGACGGACGCATCCTGATCGGCGACCGTGACGTCACTGACGTTCCGCCGAAGGACCGCGACATCGCGATGGTGTTCCAGAACTACGCGCTGTACCCGCACATGACCGTTGCCGAGAACATGGGCTTCGCTCTGAAGATCGCCGGTGTCAACAAGGATGAGCGCGCCAAGCGTGTTCTTGAGGCCGCCAAGCTTCTCGACCTCGAGCCCTACCTGGCGCGCAAGCCCAAGGCGCTCTCCGGTGGCCAGCGTCAGCGGGTCGCGATGGGCCGCGCAATCGTGCGCCAGCCTCAGGTATTCCTCATGGACGAGCCGCTGTCGAACCTCGACGCCAAGCTGCGCGTTCAGACTCGTACCCAGATCGCATCCCTGCAGCGCCGACTCGGCGTCACCACGGTTTACGTGACCCACGACCAGACCGAGGCGCTCACCATGGGCGACCGCATCGCTGTGCTGAAGGATGGCGTACTCCAGCAGGTCGGTACCCCGCGCGACCTGTACGAGGCTCCGCAGAACGTGTTCGTTGCCGGATTCATCGGAAGCCCCGCGATGAACCTGTTCGATGCGGAGGTCGTTGATGGTGGCCTCAAGTTCGGCACCGCGGTGGCCAAGGTTGACCGCGCAACGCTGGGTGAGACCAAGGCCAAGCGGGTCACGATCGGAGTGCGTCCCGAGGACGTCATCCTCGCGACCTCCGGCGGCGGCCTCCCCGTCGAGGTCGACCTCGTCGAAGAGCTCGGAGCCGACGGCTACCTCTACGGCCACACGGATGTCGATGACAAGCGCGTCGACATCGTGGTGCGCGTCGATGGTCGCTCGCACCCGGTGGCCGGCGACAAGGTGTTCATCACCCCGGAGCCGAACCACATCCACGTGTTCGACACCGAGTCGGGTCTGCGTCTGAGCAAGAAGGCAGTCGTCGCGAGCTAGTTCATCGTTGATCGAGTAGCTGCGAAGCGGCGTATCGAGACCCGTCCGGATCTCGATACCCGCTGCGCGCTACTCGATCGGCAGTTAAGGCACAGAATCAGATGACCGGTTCACTCAATATCACGTCGGCCACGGTTGACCCGGCGCTGCTCGACCTGCCGTGGAGTCTTCCTCTGGAGCTGTGGCCCGAAGACTCGATCGCCGCCCTCCCGAAGGGCATCTCGCGCCACCTCGTTCGGTTCGTGAACCTCAGTGGATACGTGGTCGCCATCAAGGAGACATCCGCCGAGCTAGCGCAGCGGGAATATGACATGCTGCGCACGCTTCAACGTCTCGAGGTGCCCTGTGTCGAGCCGGTCGCGGTAATCACT
>JBBQZJ010000279.1:0-2360 GCA_038207805.1 Actinomycetales bacterium
GTGCGCGAGGCTTTGGCGGCCAACCCGGCGGCAGCACTCGCTCGCATCGCGAGCCTCGGATTCACCAGGGTCGAGTTGTTCGGAATGGTCGGGATGGCCGACGACTACGCTCGCCTGCTTCCCGACGCGGGACTCGTGGCCTCCTCTGCCCACTCATCCATCGTGGGCCAAGACCTTGGTGCGGTGCTCGCCACCGCCCAGCGCCTCGGGGTGACCACGGTCATCGAACCCGCGGTACACGCCGACCGCTGGGGCGACCGATCGCAGGTACTGCGTATCGCTGATGAGCTCAATGCTGCGTCCGCGGCCGCCGCGGGAAGCGGAATCGCCATCGGCTACCACAATCACTGGTGGGAGTTCCAGACCAGCTTCGACGACATCCCGGCCTACGAGGTCTTTGCCGCCCACCTCGACCCAGCGGTCGTGCTCGAAGTCGACACCTACTGGTCCACTGTCGGAGGCGTTTCCGCGGCCGGCTTGCTCGAACGCCTCGGGTCTCGAGTGGGCTTCATTCACGTCAAAGACGGAGACATCTCGCGTGACAACACTCACCAGGTCGGGGTCGGTAGCGGTCGGATGCCCGTGCTCGAGGTTCTCGCAGCCGCACCGAGCGCGGTGCGTGTGGTCGAGCTCGACGACTTCGCGGGGGATGTCTTCGATGCTCTTGCGGATAGCGTCAGCTTCCTGACCGCGAATGGCGAGCACCTGTGACCGGCACCGGTCGGGTCGGGGTCGGGGTCATCGGCGCTGGCAATATCAGCACTCAGTACCTCGATAACCTCACTGTCTTCCCCGACGTCGAGGTGCTCTTCATCGCCGATATCGACCTCGATCGCGCGCGAAGCCAGGCGAAGAAGTACGGCGTGCCGGCCAGCGGAACGGTCGACGAGCTGCTGGCGCATCCCGACATCGAGATCGTCGTCAACCTGACAATCCCGGCGGCCCACGTCGAGGTCGCGTTGGCAGTGCTCGCGGCCGGAAAGAACGTATGGACCGAGAAACCGATCGGCCTGGACCGACCGAGTGCGGCCGCCGTGCTCGCGGCCGCCGCCGAACAGGGGCTGCGGGCGGCGACCGCGCCCGACACCATCCTCGGCCCGGGACTGCAGGCCGGTAAGCGACTCATCGCAGAGGGACGCATCGGTGCCCCCTTGACGGCGCTCGCGTTGATGCAGGCATCCGGCCCCGAGTCGTGGCATCCCAACCCCGACTTTCTCTATGCCCGGGGCGCCGGTCCACTGTTCGACATGGGCCCGTACTACCTCACTGCACTGGTGCAGAACCTCGGGCCGGTGGCGCGGGTCGCAGCACAGTCCTCAACTTCGAGGCACAGCCGCGTGATCGGCAGCGGCCCCCGCGCGGGCGAAGAATTTCCGGTGGAAGTGCCCACCCACTTCGGCGCCCTCCTTGAGTTCGAGAGTTCCGCATCCGCCCAGTGCATCTTTAGCTTCCAGTCCAGTCTGCGTCGCAGCGGCCTGCTCGAGATCTCTGGCGAGCGCGGCACGGTCGCGCTACCAGACCCGAACGAGTTCGGCGGCGACCTGACCCTGTACGTCGAGGGTGACGAGAAGCCGCAGGTGATCGCGACGACCGCCAGCTTCGGGCGCGGTGCTGGCGTCGTGGATCTCGCGCGATCGATCCGCGCCGGCGTGCCAGAGCAGGCCTCGGCAGAGCAAGCGTTCCACGTGCTCGACGTGATGGTCGCTATATCCGAGTCGGTCGAGTCGGGAGAGTATGTCGTCGTGGAGAGCACGACCTCACTGCTGCCCGCCCTCGCTGCCGACTGGGACCCGCGCGCTGCGACGCTGTAGGGCTCCCGTGTCGACGATTGCGGTGACCGGGGCTTCCGGAGCTGTGGGCTCGGCCGTAATGGCCCATCTTGCCGAGGCCGGACACCGGATGATAGGACTCGATCGAGTGGGGTCGGCGCCCACTGACCTGCGGGACTACTCCGCCACCGTGCGCGCGCTGGCCGGCGCCGATGTGGTCGTTCACCTTGCGGCCATCAACACTCCGAGCGCTGACGAGGTGATGACAAACAACACGGCGGCAAACGAGCACATCGTTCGTGCTTGTCTTGAACTCGGAATCGATCGGCTCGTGCAGGCGTCGAGCGTGAACGCCATCGGCATGGCCTTCAGTCAGTCACCGCAGTTCGACTACTTTCCCATCGACACCGTGCATCCGAAACGGCCCGAGGACCCGTACAGTCGCTCGAAGCGCGACATGGAGGCGTACTCGAGTGAAGCCTGTGCCGAGCATCCGCAGCTCACCATAGTCAGCCTCCGACTTCACGCCGTGATGGCGGATGCCGCAGCGGCGAGGTTCCAGCAGACGCGGTCGGGTGACGGCTGGGCGAT
>JBBQZJ010000280.1:0-2272 GCA_038207805.1 Actinomycetales bacterium
GATGAGATTGAGGGCCGGCGAGGTTCCCCAGTGCCCGAGCAGTCGCGGCTTGACGTCGGATGCCTCGAGCGGTTTGCGAAGCAGAGCGTTGTCTCGCAGATAGATCTGCCCGACCGTCAGGTAGTTGGCCGTGCGCCACCATGCGTCGATGAGTTCGAAGTTCTCGGCATTCTGATCCATTTTCGACACAGGCAGGTTCCTTGTTCTCGTTAGCCTCGGGCGATCAACACTGGCGAATTAATGTTCAGAAGTACCTCGTAGAGCACCGAGCCGAGTTGATGTGCGTGAACATTGCTCGGATCGGTGGCGCCCAACACCAGCAGCGTACTCGACCGACTTGCGTCAAGTAGCGCCTCCGCCGGGCGCCTGCGTGACTGCCTGCTGCGCACGACGAGTCCGGGCGAGGTGGCGATCGCAAGCGCCACAGCCTCGGCCAGCTCGGCGCGCCCAATCTCCGACGGGCCGACCGCGTGCAACAGCGTGAGTTCGTGCCCGGTTCGAGCGGCCTCCCGGGCGCCTTCGATGATGGCGGTTCGTGATGTCGCCACCGTGGCAACGCCGACGAGCACGCCGGACTGGCCGGGTGGGCGATCCGGTATCACGGCGACCGAACTCGCGGCGCCGGTAGCGATCGCGATCGACCGGGTACCCAGAACGCGGCCGCTGACATAGCCCGTCTTGTGCGTACCAACGACGAGGAGATCGTCGGACCGTGCAGACCCCGTGAGCTGCCACGGCGCCGCACCACTCATGAGCTGAGCCTGAATGGCGATATCGGGGGCTGAGGACTGCACCCGATGTACTGCCGAGTCGAGGGCATCCTCACCGGCGGAGCGTTCATCGTCGTGTTCAACAACGTGAATTGCGAGCATTGGGTGCCCGGTCGCTCGCGCTCGCGCGCAAGCCCACGAGAGAGCGGCGCCACTCGGACCAGACCCGTCGACGCCGACGATGATTCTGCCGCCCATCTCGCGCCTCCCGGGTGTTCATGTCCTCGTGACAGACTGACTTTTCACGAGCGCAGATATCAGGGCCGAAGGTCCCGCCGTGGCAGGAGGCAGACGTGGTGCATGGCGAGCTGAGCTTTCCGGACGAACCACGTTCGCAACTCGACAGCACCCTCTCGCAACTTGTCCGCGACGCCGAAAGAGTCTTGCAAACGCAGGGGCGATTGCGCAGCCTGCTGAAAGCGACGGGCCTTGTCGCGGGGGAACTTGAACTCGCCGAAGTGCTCAAGCGAATCATCGAGGCAGCGGTCGAGCTCGTGGGGGCCCGCTACGGGGCGATCGGGGTCATCGCTCCCGACGACACGCTGGAGCAGTTCATCCATGTGGGGATGCCCGACGAAGTCGTCTCGCGAATCGGGCGCCTTCCCGAAGGCCACGGTCTGCTCGGCGCGCTCATCGACGAGCAGGAGCCGATCAGACTCGACCGGCTCTCCGACGACCCGCGGTCGGTGGGGTTTCCGGCGGGTCATCCGCCGATGGACAGTTTTCTGGGGGTTCCGGTGCGGGTCGGCGACGAGGTCTATGGCAACCTCTACCTCTCCGAGAGTGTCGGGGGAGTCTTCAGTCCCGAGGATCAGGAATTGCTTGTCGCGCTCGCCGCAGCCGCGGGCGGAGCCATCGACCACGCCCGCATCTACGACGAGATTCGCCGCCGGCAGCGCTGGTCCGCTGCCCTGGCCGAGGTGACCGCGGAGCTGTTGTCAGACGAAGCACACGGCGCGGGGGATGTCGTGGCCGACCGAGTGCTCTCCGTCGCCGAAGCGCAGTTGGTCTGCTTCGTTAGCGCGATTGGGGGAACCGAGTTTCGTGTCGATGTTGCGCGGGGAGAACTTTCGGCGTCGCTACCGGGATGGGCGTTCGACGCTGTGGGTTCCGCGGCCGGGCGAGCGGCCGAGAGCCAGCAGCCGGTGCGAGTCGACGGTGACGGCGCGTTTGCCACGGGCTCGGACGTTCGGGTGGGGCCCACCATGGCGGTGCCGGTAGCAACAGCGAACCCACAGCCCAGCGTGCTCGTCATTGCGCGGTCCCCGGGCGGTTCGCGTTTTACCGACGCGGATGTTCGTGCCGCGGTCGAATTCGCGGGCCAGGTGGGTGTCGCTCTGCGACTGGCGGCCGGACGAGCCGATCGTGAGCGACTGGCCACTCTCGAGGATCGCGGTCGAATTGCGCGCGACCTTCACGACCACGTGGTTCAGCGGCTCTTCGGTGCCGGGTTGAGCCTGCAGGCGCTCGCCGGAACTGTGCCCGACGAGGCATCCCGCACC
>JBBQZJ010000281.1:0-2235 GCA_038207805.1 Actinomycetales bacterium
AGCACGAGACCGGTGACGCCCGCGTGCTCAATAAAGGCTTCGGCCTGCGCCAATCCGTTTTGGCCGGTCGTCGCGTCGAGCACCAGGAGCACCTCAGCAATCTCCACCTGCTTTTCGAGCACCCGGCGAATCTTTCCGAGCTCGTCCATGAGGCCGCTCTTGGTCTGGAGCCGCCCGGCAGTGTCGATGAGCACGATCTCGATGCCCTCGCGTTGCGCGCGCTCCACGGTTTGGAAAGCGACGGATGCCGGATCCTGACCCTGCTGCTGCGGCTTCACGATCGCCGCTCCCCCGCGTTCCGCCCAGGTTGCCAACTGCTCGACCGCGGCCGCGCGGAACGTGTCAGCTGCACCGACCACCACAGTGCGCCCGTAGTTGGTCAGGAATTTCGCGAACTTGCCGATCGTGGTCGTCTTGCCGACGCCGTTGACCCCGACGACCAGCACCACGGCGGGGCGTGCGCTGAGGGTGAGGGTGGGGTCGAGCCTGGCTAGGCGCTCCTCGAGGCTCTCGCGCAGCATCCGCTTCAGGTCGGCCGGATCGTCGGTGCGGAACTTCGCTACGCTCGCCCGCAGCTCCTCGACCAGGGAGTCGGTGATGTCGGGGCCGAAGTCGGCAGAGATGAGGGCATCCTCGAGGTCTTCCCACGTGCTGTCATCGATCGTCGCGCGAGCGAACATGCCCTTGAGCGCGCCGGAAAGCGACCACGATGCCATGGCTCAAGGCTAAGCCACAGCGCCTCCGGAGCGCGGGAGGTCAGGAGAGCGCGAAAGTGCCTAAATAAACAATCGGCTCAGTGACCGGTGCGAACGCTTTCGAGTAGACGAGATAGGCGTCAAACGCGGCCCCGTTAGCGAACGCTTGCACGGTGATGCCGCGCCCGGTCGCTTGGTCGCCGTACAGGCCGAGGCCACCAGAGGCGAATCCCTTCCCCTGAAGCGTGGCCACGATCGACGTGGCGAGCCCCTCATCGCCGGGCAGGATGGCCCATGTGATCGGATCTGCGTTGACCGTGACCCGGATTACGCAGGCCCGAGCCAGTACATCGGCACCCACTTCGGGCACCGCAAAGTCGGCCGCCTCGAGCTCCTCATAGACGGTCGGATCCTCGTCGTTGGAATTGAGTCGCTCAACGATCCCCGCGCATTCGGCCCATGGCTTCGCGGGGGTTGTGCCGTCAGATCCCTCTTCCGTTGTGGTGCCGGAACCGGTACCGGTGTCGGTTCCGGTCGACGACGGGGTCGAGCATCCAGACAGGGCAGCAAGAATAATCACGCAGGGGAGAAAAAATCGAAGCTTCACTGTGACTCACTTTCGAGAGAAAGGATGTGCACATGCTCACTACCCACGACGGTAGACCGCTCGGTCGGTCGCCGTCAAGCGATGGTCTACTCCGCGAACAGCGGGGAGGTCAGGAAATCAGATAGGTCGACATGAATACGATCGACGACTTGTGGGGGCCGAATACGCCGTGAAGCTTCAAGGCCTCGTCGAGAGTCGCTCCCGTTCCGTAGAACTTCACGAGAACTCCCAGTCCGGTGAGGTTGTTTGCGTACACGCCACCGCCCTTGGGCACGAAGTCATCGCCGACAAGTTCGCGCACGACACCGTCCGACACCGAACGGTCACCCGGCAGGATCGCCCAAGTGACGGACTCACCAGACACCACCACGTCGACGACGCACGCTCGACTGAGCACATCGGAACCGACGCGCTGAACATCAAACTCTTCGGGCTCGATTTCGACGTAGGTCGTTCCGTCGGGCGCTGACGCGTTGAGTCGCTTGATGATTCCCGGGCACTCGCTCCAGCCGCTGACGATGGTTGGAGTGGGCGTTGGGGTCGGGGTGGCGGTGGGCGATGGGACTGTCTCGGTCGGCGTCACGGTTGGCTCGGGCGTTGCCACGGGCTCGGGAGCGCAGCCGCCGAGAGCTAGCACGGCGACTAGGGCGACCGAAACCGAGAGTATCTTCACCTGTGAACGGTACCCCGGTCACTGGGCAGATACCAGCGCGGCGGGTGCCGTACAAGCCGAACCGTCGGCGCAGCGCAGCCAACGAGCCCAGCCATGACGACCGCTAGGTTCTTGCCAGCGCCTCGATGTCTTCGCGGAATTCCTGAGCCACGACCGAAGACACCGTTGCTCGCGTCTTTGCGATCGCGGCGAGGTAGTCCGCGGTGGAGGGGCCCACAATCGTTGCACCGGCGCTGCCGAAAACGGATTTCTCGAGGGCC
>JBBQZJ010000282.1:0-2059 GCA_038207805.1 Actinomycetales bacterium
GTGCTCGACACGTTTGCTGAGCTTGGCCAAGACCAGTTCGATGACCTGCTCGTGCAGTACGCCCGAGGAGCCGAAACAATCGCGATCGCAGACCTCACCGCCGTCGGCTACCGCACCGATGTTGCCGACATGGCCGAGACGGTCGTCGTAGGCACCGTATTGGGCGATGCCCTCAACGCCTCGTTTCGCCGCATGGCGCAGGAGCACCTATCACACCGCATGTTCTCCGCGCCGCGGGGCACCGAAGAAGGGACCCAGTCATGACCACAACATCCGCTCGACCCGCCGCAGCACCGAGCACGGCGACACACCCCACACTCGGAGGCGTGCCGCACATGGGCACCCGCTGGCACCGCCCGCTGATCGCACTGGCCGTCGCGATGGGAGTGCTCGTCGTCGTCTGCCTCATCGGACTCGTCGTCGACCAACGCACGCTCCTCGGGGTGAACGTCTGGGAGAAGCCGCTCAAGTTCGCGCTGTCGGCCCTCATCTACTCGGTGACCTGGTCGTGGCTGATCGGGCAGTTGCGCAGCTTCCGTCGGGCAGCATGGTGGGCCGGCACGATCGTCGCCGTGCTTCTCGTGATCGAGTTGTCGGTCATCGCGGGCGCAGCGGCCTTCGGCATCACCAGCCACTTCAACGTGAGCACCCCCCTTGCGACCGTGCTCTGGTCGGTCATGGCGTTCTCGATCACAGCGCTCTGGATTGCGACCTTCGTGGTCAGCATCATCCTGTTCAGAAACCGCCTGGGGGATGCCGCACGCGGCCTCGCCATCCGCTCCGGGGCGATCATCGCACTGGCCGGAATGGGCCTCGCGTTTCTCATGACAAGCCCCACGGCACAGCAGCTGGACGATTGGCAGGGCATTGCCGGCGCACACGCTGTCGGCATCGCCGACGGCGGACCGGGCCTGCCCATACTCGGGTGGAGCACCGTTGCTGGCGACCTTCGCATCCCCCACTTCGTCGGAATGCACGCGCTTCAGCTGATCCCATTGGCTCTGATCCTCATCGAACTGCTCTCGCGCCGGGTAGCTGTGTTCCGTGACGTCGCGGTGCGGGTTCGACTCGTCGTGATCATCGCCGCGAGCTATGTCGGGGTACTCGGCCTACTCACGTGGCAGGCGCTGCGGGGGCAGTCGATCGTTCAGCCGGATGCCCAAATGGTCGCCGCCACGCTTGCGCTAGCTGCTGTGGCCCTAGTCGCCGCCATCACCGTGATCGTGCGCGGTGTCCGCGCGTCGGGGTCCGTGGCTTCTACAGCCTGAGCTGCACCAGGGCTCGGCCGGGGGACGGGCGCGACGCCACGTCGAAGCCCGCGGAGATGAACGACGAAAGTACCCCGTGGAAAAGTTCGTGTGATGTCGCGGTGCCGCTCGCGGCATCCACCGGGTAGGCCTCGAGGATGCGAGCGCCCTGCTGTCTGGCGTGGTCCACTGCGCCAGACAGCAGGGCCTTCGCAATTCCGCACTCGCGATATCCGGGTCGCACCACGAAGCACGTGATGGCCCAGATGTCGGGATCCTCCCGCGGCAGTCCGCTCGCTGCGGCCACCGCGAGGTCAGTGAGGCGCCGGTATGCGGGCCGGGCCTCGACGGCGCACCAGCCCGCAGGCTCGTCATCGAGGTAGGCGATGAGTCCGGGGGATGGCGCCCTGTCGCGCACCCGGTTGCAGAGACCCTGTTCCATCTGCGCGGGGGTGCGAGCCTCCCACTCGTCGGCGGTGATCGTGAACCACTGACACCAACATCCCGCGGCTTCGTGGTCGGAGGAGAAAACGGCGCGCACATCGTGCCAGGGCACCACCGAGGCCGACAACACCGTGATGGCCACGCCTACAGCTCCAGGCTCTCGCCGGGCTCCAGTACCGAGAACTCGCCGCCGCGCTGCTCGGTGGCCCACTTCAGGCGGGCGGTACCCATGTCCCGGCCGATCCGGGACAACGGGGCCTCGTGCACCGGAAATGCCCGCCGCGGCTTCACCTGAAGAACGAAGTCCATCGCCTCGCCAATCTTCAGCCAGGGAGCACCGACGGGTGCAGCGAGAACCGGGACCGACA
>JBBQZJ010000283.1:0-2039 GCA_038207805.1 Actinomycetales bacterium
GACGATGCCCTGACCCGACTGGCCGCAGCCGATCCACGCTGGGCCCAGGTGGTCGAGTTGCGATTCTTCGGTGGCCTCGAGGTGCCCGAGGTCGCGGCGGCGCTGGGGATCTCCACGGCCACGGTCAAGCGCGACTGGCAATTCGCTCGTGCCTGGCTAGCGAGGGAACTCGATGCGGGCGAGTCGCCGCCATGACCACCCCAGCCGAGCGGTTGCTCCGGGTACGCGCCCTCTTCGATGCGGCGGTGGACCTCCCGCCGAGCGAGCGGGCGGCGGCGCTCGAGCGGCTGGCGGGCGATGATCTCGGACTACAACGCGAAGTCACCGAACTACTCAACTCTGATCCGACCACCGCGAGTGCGTTGCATTCGCCCTTCGCCCGAGGTGCCGGCCGGCCTCCCACCGACCCCGCCGCCATGGTCGGTCAACGGCTCGGTCCGTACGATGTAGTCGGGCTCCTCGGCATCGGTGGGATGGGCGCCGTCTATGAGGGGGCCCGGGCCGACGACCAGTACCGCAAGCGCGTCGCGATCAAGCTCGTCCAAGGGGGGTTCGACTCCGAACTGACGCTGGCGCGCTTCCGCCGTGAACGGCAGATTCTCGCGAGTCTCGAGCACCGCAACATCGCGACGCTGCTCGACGGCGGCGTCACGCCCGACGGTTGGCCATTCCTGGTCATGGAGTACGTGGACGGTGCCCCGATCACGACGTGGTGTGACGCACACCGCCTCGGCGTCCGTGAGCGGGTGGCGCTCTTCCGCCAGGTCTGCCACGCCGTGACGCACGCCCACCGGAATCTGGTGGTCCATCGCGACATCAAGCCGGGGAACATCTTCGTCACGACCGACGGCACGGTGAAATTGCTCGACTTCGGGATCGCCAAGCTACTCGATACCGAGCAGCATGAGGATGCCATGCCACTCACCCGCGGCGGCGCCCGTGCCTTCACGCCGGAGTACGCCTCGCCCGAACAGATTCGCGGCGACGTCCTCACCACGGCCTCGGATGTCTACGGCCTCGGGGTCGTGCTCTTCGAGTTACTCGCCGGACGCCGGCCCTACCTCGTCACCAGCCGGGCGATCGTGGACATCGAGCGCGCTGTCCTCGAGGAGGCGGTACCACGGCCGAGTGCGGTCATCACCATGGCGGCAGGCGGCTCCGCCGGCGGCAGTGATCGACTCCGTCGGTTGCTGCAGGGTGAACTCGACAACATCGTGCTCACCGCGCTCCGGCTAGAGCCCGCTGCCCGATATCAGTCGGTGGAGGGGCTCGACGACGATCTTGGCCGCTACCTCGCCGGTCTCCCGGTCCGGGCCCACGGTGCCTGGGTCGGGTATCGATTGCGGAAGTTCGTGCGACGAAACACCGCCGCCGTGATCGCCTCCCTGTTGGTCGGCGTGGCCCTCATGGGAGGCGGCATCGCGACGCGAGTGCAAACCAACCGCGTCGAAGAGGCTCGGCTCCAGGAAGCGCAAGTCAATGCCTTCCTCCGTGAACTGCTTAGCTCGGTGCAGCCCGAGACGGGAAGCCGCGACGCGCAGGTATCGCAAGTGCTTGACGTGGCCGCGCGACGATTGCCGCAAGAACTCGCCGGCCAACCGAGAGTGCGCGCCGAACTAGAGGCGGTGATTGGCGGGAGCTACATGGGGCTCGGGCGGTACGACGAGGCCGAGCAGCACTTTCGTGAGGCCATGCAGTTGCACGAGCAACACTCGGGACCGCGCAGCGCCGCCGCCATCCTCGCGAGGAGCAACCTCGGCCAGCTCTTCATGGCCAGGGGCGCCCTCGATACCGCGGAGGCCTACTTCCGTCAGGCACTCGCCCTCCATGCACTCAGCTCTCCCGGGGCGGATACGGTGCAGGCGGCGCTGCTCGCCAACCTGGGCAGTCTGGCGCACAATCAGGGCCGCCCTGCCGATGCCGAGCGTTATCATCGACAGGTGCTGGCGATTCGGCGTGGGCTCACCGGCGACCACGATGACCTCGTAGCGCAGTCCATCAACGACCTCGGCGTCGCCGTGGGCGAACAGGGACGGATG
>JBBQZJ010000284.1:0-1935 GCA_038207805.1 Actinomycetales bacterium
CGAGCACAGCTCACTCGGCGCTGGCGTCGCGGGATCGCTGTCGCGATCCTCCAAGCTCCAGCGCGCCGACGGCATCGTCATCACCCCCAGCCACAACCCGCCGCGCGACGGCGGCTTCAAGTACAACCCGCCGCACGGCGGCCCCGCCGACAGTGACGCCACCGGATGGATCGCCAACCGCGCGAACGAGCTCATCGCCGACGGCAACCGCGAGGTGAAGCGCGGCGAGCCGTCCGGCGTCGGCACCTACGACTTCCGCGGCGCCTACGTCGACGACCTCGGCACCATCATTGACATGGCGGCCATCAAGAGCGCGGGGCTGCACATTGGTGCCGACCCGCTGGGTGGCGCGAGCGTCAGTTATTGGACCGCGATTGCGGAGAAGTACGAGCTCGACCTCACGGTGGTCAACCCGAGGGTCGACCCGACCTGGGCGTTCATGACTCTCGACTGGGACGGCAAGATTCGCATGGATCCGTCGTCGCCCTCCGCAATGGCCTCGGTGCTCGCGCACCGCGCCGACTACGACATCCTCACTGGCAACGACGCCGACGCCGACCGCCACGGCATCGTGACCCCCGATGGCGGGCTGATGAACCCGAACCACTTTCTCGCCGTCGCGATCCAGTACCTCTATACGCATCGACCGAACTGGCGCGCGGATGCCGCAATCGGCAAGACTCTCGTCTCCAGTTCCATGATCGACCGCGTCGCGGCCCGCCTCGGCCGTCGGCTCTGGGAGGTGCCGGTCGGCTTCAAGTGGTTCGTCGAGGGACTGGTCGACGGAAGCGTTGGATTCGGTGGTGAAGAAAGTGCGGGCGCGAGCTTCCTGCGCATGGACGGAACGGCGTGGACGACCGACAAAGACGGCATCCTGCTCGCGTTGCTGGCCAGCGAGATTCTCGCGGTCACCGGCAAGACGCCCTCCCGGCTCTACGCGGAACTGGTCGCGAAGTTCGGCGATCCCGCCTACGAGCGGGTGGATGCCGCGGCATCCAAGGAGCAAAAGTCTCGCCTCGGCAAGCTCAGTGGCGATGCGATCACGGCGACGGAACTCGCGGGGGATCCGATAGTCGCCAGGCTCTCGGAGGCGCCAGGCAACGGGGCCGCCGTCGGCGGGGTCAAGGTCGTGACCGAGTTCGCGTGGTTCGCGGCGAGACCAAGCGGCACCGAAGACGTCTACAAGATCTATGCCGAATCATTCAGGGGCCCGGAGCACCTGAAGCTCGTGCAGGCCGAAGCGAAGACGATCGTCGACCGCGCGCTGCAATCGTGAACTATTAGCCCGCGTAGGTCGGTGCCGCGGGCAAGCCGAAGAACTCCTCGAGCGTCGAGATTCCGGTCGTGTGCATCTCGGTCGCAAGCGCGACCCCGACGTAACGCATGTGGTACGGCTCGTACTCGTACCCGGTTATCGGCGTCTTGCCGTCCGGGTAGCGCACGATAAATCCGAAGCGCCACGAGTTGGCGGCGAGCCACTGTGCGTGCGGTGTCGAGGCCCAGCATGGCTCGAGCGCGCATCCCTGATCGGGCAAAGCGTTGACGTCGATGGCGAGGCCCGTCTGGTGCTCGCTGTGGCCCGGTCGAGCGCTCGTGAGATCGGCGCCCGCCTGCCCCAGGCTAGACACCCACCCGGCGTAGACGTTTTCTTGCACCGAGTAGCTGCGATAGGCGCTTTGCGACTGCATCTGCAGCCCGGTTTCTGCTGCGAATGCAGCAAACATTGCCACGGCCGCGTCGGATGCCTCTTGGCGCAGGTAGGGCTCATTGGCGAAGGGCACTGGCACCGCAACCAGGTCAGCGGCCTCGTAGTTCTGCGGGTTGAGCGGGCGCAACTTGTTGACGACCACCCAGAGGCTATTGGCGTCGTCGATCGAGTTGGCGCTGGTGTCGAAGGTCGGTGTCGGGGTTGGCGTCGGGGTGGCGCTGGGAGTC
>JBBQZJ010000285.1:0-1917 GCA_038207805.1 Actinomycetales bacterium
AAGGTGCGGGCGAGTTGACCGGCGAGGGTGCTGCACTTCTCGACCCGACGGGATGCCTGCAACCGGGGATCCTGCTCTGCCCGCCCGAGGGTGACGCAGGAACCGGCATGGTGGCCACCCATTCTGTCGCGCGTCGCGCCGGCAACGTCAGCGCGGGAACGAGCATCTTCGCGATGGTTGTGCTCGAACGCCCGCTGGTCGGCGTTCACGAGCAGCTCGACCTTGTCACCACTCCGGCGGGGGACCCCGTCGCGATGGTGCACTGCAATAACGGTGCGAGCGAACTTGCGGCCTGGGTCTCGATCTTCCGTCGTTTCGCCGATGCCGCGGGCGCGAGCATCGATTCCGACGCCGCGTATTCCGCCCTCTTCCTCGAGGCGCTCGAGGGCGAACCCGACGCGGGCGGCGTGCTCGCCTTCAACCAGCTTGCCGGAGAGCCGATCGCGGACGTCAGCGAGGGGCGACCCCTCGTAGTGCGCACCAACGACAGTCGCTTCACGCTGGGCAACCTCATGCGCGCGCAGCTCTACGGGGTCTTTGCGACCCTCAGCCTCGGCATGGCGGTGCTCCACGAGCACAGTGTCGCTATCGATCGAATGTTCGCCCACGGCGGCGTGTTTCGCACGGCCGGGGTGGCGCAGCGTTTTCTTGCAGCCGCCCTCGGGGTGCCGGTGGCGGTGGCGCACACCGCGTCCGAGGGGGGTGCGTGGGGTAGTGCAGTGCTTGCCTCGTATTCTCGGTCCGGCTCCGACCTGAGCCTGGCCCAGTACCTCGATGAGCGGGTGTTCCGAGGTGTGGAGTTCACCGTGGTTGAGCCACATCTCGAGGATGTGCACGGTTTTGCAATCTACCTCGATCGGTATCGCGCCGGGCTTGCCATCGAACGCTCCGCCGCCCACTCGCTCTGAACACCAATCAACCCCAGGACAAGGCCATGACTCGAAGCATCATCCCCGACCTCAAGACAAACGTCGTCTGGTTCCTCACGGGGAGTCAAGACCTGTACGGTCCGCAGACTCTGGCGCAGGTTGCCGAGCAGAGCCGGGCGGTCGTGGCCGTACTCGCTGCCGCAAGCGACATTCCCGTGACCATCGAGTGGAAGCCGGTGCTCACGAGCTCAGACGCGATTCGACGCGCCATGCTCGAGGCCAACGCGCGGGACGAAGTTGTCGGGATCATTACGTGGGCACACACGTTTAGCCCGTCCAAGATGTGGATCCACGGGCTGAACGCGCTCGACAAGCCCTTGCTACACCTCCACACCCAGGCGAACGTGGCACTGCCGTGGAGCGACATCGACTTCGACTTCATGAACCTCAACCAAGCCGCACACGGCGATCGGGAGCACGCCTACATCCTCAGCAGGATGTCGGTTGTCCGCAAGACCGTGGTCGGCCACGCGACCAACCCGGCGGTCACATCCTCGATCGGGGCCTGGTCGCGTGCCGCCTCCGGTTGGGCGGCGACCAGATCAATGAAGCTCGCGCGGTTCGGCGACAACATGCGGTTCGTGGCCGTGACCGAGGGCGATAAGACCGAGGCTGAGATCCGCTTCGGGGTGCAGGTCAACACCTGGGGCGTCAACGAGCTGGCGGATGCCGTGCACGCGGCCTCCGATTCCGACATCGACGTCCTCGTCGCCGAGTACGAGTCGCGTTACGACGTGGTACCCGAGCTTCGCGTGGGGGGCAGCAGACACGGCTCGTTGCGCTACGGCGCCGCCATCGAACTTGGCCTTCGGTCATTTCTCGAAGCCGGCGGGTTCTCCGCATTCACCACCAGTTTCGAGGATCTGGGGGCACTGCGCCAGCTTCCCGGTCTCGCCGTGCAGCGGCTCATGGCGGACGGTTATGGCTTCGGCGCCGAAGGTGACTGGAAGACCGCGATCCTGGTGCGGGTCGCCAACGTGATGGGTGC
>JBBQZJ010000286.1:0-1913 GCA_038207805.1 Actinomycetales bacterium
AGCCACACCCAGGGCCTCATGGACCGCAGCATCGAGCTCATGCGCAGCCAAGGTGTCGCGGTCGACAGCCTTCGCCTCATCGATCACGACGTCGCGACCGGCGTTTATCCCGACATGCGCGAACACGGTTGGGATGCCGACGCCTGGCCGACCGAGATCTGGCCACTCGTCGAGGCAGCGGACATTCTCGTGATCGGCGGCCCGCTCTGGTTGGGCGACAACGCATCCGTCACCCGGAAGCTCATCGAGCGGCTGTACGCGATGAGCGGACTGTTCAACGACAAGGGCCAATACGTCTACTACGGCAAGACGGCTGGCTCGCTCGGCACCGGCAACGAGGATGGCCTCAAGCACGCAGCGATGTCGACGCTTTACAGCCTCCAGCACATCGGGTACACCATCCCGCCGGCCGCCGATGCGGGCTGGATCGGCGAAGTAGGACCGGGGCCCAGCTACCTCGACCCGGGCTCGGGCGGGCCCGAGCCTGACTTCACCAATCGCAACACCACGTTCATGACGTGGAACTTGATGCACGTGGCCCGCTTGCTGAAGGATGCCGGCGGCATTCCCGCCTACGGCAATCTCCGACCGGCGTGGAACGACGGCGAGCGCTTCGGATTCAACCCGGAATATCGGTGAGGCCCCCCATGACGAGACCGTTCACTGCTCCCCGCCCGGCGAGCTACGCTCCCATGCCGAAGCCCGTGCGCTCACGCAGATCACAGGATTCCTTGCCTCCCGGGCCGCGCGGAATTCCGGGCTCGCTCACTCTGCGATTCTTGCGGGACACCCCCGGCTTCCTGCTCGACCTGCACCGCACCTATGGCGACACGGTTTCCTTCTTCCTCAACGGCGAACTCTTCATCGCCTTCTTCGGGCCGGACGGCGTGGTCGACGTCACCGTGAAGAAGCAGAACTCCTTCGTTAAGGGGGTGGGCTTCGACCGAATGCGCAAGGTGCTCGGCACGGGCCTGCTCACCAACGAAGAGCCGATCCA
Source organism: Actinomycetales bacterium (assembly GCA_038207805.1). Classification (GTDB taxonomy): domain Bacteria; phylum Actinomycetota; class Actinomycetes; order Actinomycetales; family Microbacteriaceae; genus Rhodoglobus. The sequence continues at coordinate 998 of JBBQZJ010000286.1, forward strand.
TCTGCGCCATCGACGGATGATGCAGCCGCCGTTCCACCATGGAAAGCTCGGCGACTACGCGACCCTCATGCACCGCATCACGCGCGAACATCTGAACGGCTGGTCGGATGGCCAGGCCGTCGAGGCGAACGAGGAGATGATGCGCCTGACCTTCCAAATCGTGGCGCAACTGCTGTTCGGCACGGAGATCGACCGCTACGCGCAGGGCGTGCAGCACCACATGGGAGTTGCGATCGACCGCATTGAGCGCACAATGCTGCCGGGAATGAAAGCCTTCGATCGGTCGCCGATTCCCTATTTTCGCAAGTTCGGGCAGTCATCCGACTACCTCGCGGATGTCGCCGACGACATCATCGCGCGCAGGGCGGCCGGGTCCGAGCTCGGCGACGATCTGCTCGGGTTGCTGCTGGCGGCCCGCGACGAGGACGACTCAGCGCTCAGCCACGACGAGGTTCGCGACGAGACTCTGACGCTCATCCTCAGCGGACACGAGACCACCGCAAACGTCATGACCTGGGCCCTGTGCTACTTGCGCGATCGCGTCGACCTGTGGGAGGCGCTTGCCGCCGAGGCCGAGCAGTTACTGCCGGTGGGAGGCGAGCTCGATGTGCGCGCGATCCTCTCCGCCCCGACCGCCAAGGCGGTCATGGCCGAGTCACTGCGACTCGCCCCGCCGGTGTGGGTCGCTCCGCGTCGGGCGATCGACGACGTCACGATCGCCGGCGTTGCGGTGCCAAAGGGGGCGCACGTGCTCGTGAGCCAGTACGTGAGTCACCGAAACCCCGAGTATTTCGTCGACCCTGAGTCGTTCCGGCCCGAGCGCTGGGATGCTGACTTTGAGGCATCCCTGCCCCGCGGGGCGTACTTTCCCTTCGGTGCCGGCACACGCAAGTGCCTCGGCGACCAGTTCGCCCTC
>JBBQZJ010000287.1:0-1887 GCA_038207805.1 Actinomycetales bacterium
GAAGCGACACCGTTGTCACACTTCCGGCCTGAATCACGCGAGGCGAGAAACTGCGCCGGGCGATCAGCCTCGGTCGGCGCACCCACACCACAATCAGCCCGAACACCGGCAGCGCGAGCAGCAGACATGCGACGTAGAGAAGCTGCAATCGCGCGCCGGCATAGGCGCCGATGAAGGCAACCGCCGCGACCCCGACGAACCACCAGCCGCGGGTCGTCAGCGAGACGCCGCGAACCGAGAGTGACGCTAGCCCTCGACGAGCCGGATCCATGCCGGATCAGACCCCGGAGGATGCTGAACCGAGCGGAACCGGGGTTTCGGCGACGATGCGCGTAATGATGTCGGCGACACTGCCGCCCGACAGTGCCGAGTTGCCCACTCCCGCGCGGCGAGCGGCAATAAGCCGGTGACCGAACACGGGAATCGCCAGCGCGTCGATGTCATCCGGAAGCACAAACTCCCGGCTGTCCAACGCTGCGCGCGCCTTGGCTGCTCGCACCAGTTGCAGCGTCGCACGAGGGCTCGCGCCCAGCCGCAGGTCGCGGTCCACCCTCGTGGCCTGAGCGATCGCCACCGCGTACTGCTCCACCGCCGAGCTCACGAACACCGCGCGAGTCGTGCCGATCATGCCGCGCAGTTGCGACCCAGACACGATCGGGCCGAGCTGAGCCAGTGGGCTGGAGGATTCCCTGGTGCGGAGCATTTCGACCTCGGATGCGGCATCCGGATACCCCATGCTGATGCGCGCCATGAAGCGGTCGCGCTGCGCTTCGGGCAATGGGTAGGTACCCTCCATCTCGATCGGGTTCTGGGTGGCGATAACGATGAACGGGCTCGCCAAAATGTAGGTGCGGCCGTCGACTGTGACCTGGCCCTCCTCCATGCTCTCCAGCAGGGCGGACTGCGTCTTCGGGCTCGCCCGGTTGATCTCGTCGCCGATCACAATGTTGGCGAAAACTGGGCCGGGCTTGAACTCGAAGTCGCGCTCCGCCTGGTTGTAGACGGACACGCCGGTGATGTCGCTGGGCAGAAGATCGGGCGTGAACTGGATGCGGGTCACCGAGCAGTCGACACTCTTCGCCAGAGCGCGGGCCAGCATTGTCTTGCCGACGCCGGGGACATCCTCGATGAGCAGGTGGCCTTCGGCGAGCAGTACCGTGAGCGCCATCTCGACTGCCTCGCGCTTGCCGTCGATGACCGTCTCGATGCCGCGCACCACGGCGCGAGCTTTGGCATAGAACTCATCGGGAGACATGGCCGCGAAATCACGTTGGGTGTCGTCTGAGTCGATGCGCTCTGCGCTGTCCATCCCTTGAGTCTCGCAGACCGGGGGAGCATTTCAGGCTGAGACTTCGCCGGTAGCCTTGGGCTCGTGAAGATCACGGTTCTCGCGGGTGGGGTTGGCGGAAGTCGTTTTCTGCTCGGAGTGCGGTCGGCCTACCCGCAAGCCCAGATCACCGCCATCGTCAACGTCAGTGACGACATGTGGCACGTCGGTGTGCGCATCGCGCCCGACCTCGACACGATCATGTACGCCTTGGCGGGAGTTAACGACACCGAGCGGGGCTGGGGCCGCGTCGGCGAGAGCGAGCGAGTGTCAGACGAGCTTCGTGCCTACGGAGTTGGTTGGCCGTGGTTCACCCTCGGCGACCTCGACCTCGGGACGCACCTCACCCGCACCCACCTACTGCGACAAGGGATGCCGCTGTCGCAGGTGACCGCCGAGATCACCGGGCGGTGGGGCCTCGGGGTAACCCTGATTCCGGCGACCGACCAGGAGGTCGAGACTCACGTTCGAGTGGCGCCGTCGGCGGACTACCCGGGGGGCACGATGCACTTCCAGGAGTGGTGGACGCGACACCGCGCCGGGATTCCGGCCCTCGGCTT
>JBBQZJ010000288.1:0-1742 GCA_038207805.1 Actinomycetales bacterium
ACCACGCCGGTCAAGTTCAACATCACGATGCCTCCCAAGCGTGGACCGAAGTGCGATGTCGCGATCTGGGGCAAGATCGGCACATCGAAATCGAAGAAGTCTCTGCAAGCCAAGCTGCTCTACCGCTAGCTTCGGCGCGACGAGCCTCTCGAGGCCCTAACCGGGGTTCGTGGCGGTGACGATCCAGACGGAGGCGCGACCGACGATCGAACCGTCAGCCTGCCGCAGGTCGGCGTACTGCTCGGCGAGCGCGGCCGCGATTTCGGGTCGGCTGCTCTCACCGTTATCCCCGTTGAGGCGGATCAACTCCGCCCCCGGCCCGATCGCCATGAGGGCATCGACGGCCTCGTCGATGCTCTTACCCATGAAGTAGTCGAAGTCGAACTGGTGCAGGTCGATCTCGGCGAACCCGGCGGCCTCGAGGATGCTCCGGCACGTCTCCGGGTTGCCGAGCGAGAATGGTCCGGGCCCGCACGTGTCGGCCTCATATTCCTCCGGGCGCGAGAGGAACCGCAGGACTACCGCCTCGGCATCCGCCCAGAGCGGGATCTCGTTCTTGCGACGCCAACAGACCTTGCCGAGCTTTCCCCCGGGCTTGAGCGCTCCGCGGATCGCTCGCATGGCCGGCACGGGCGCAGCGAAGAACTGCGTCCCCATCCGTGAGAAGGCGTAGTCGAAGGTCGGATCCCAACTCGCCGTCTGAGCGTCGGCAACCTCGAAAGCGATGTTCTCGACGCCGGCCGCGGCCGCCTCGCTGCGGGCGTCGTCGATGAATTTCGGCGACGAATCGGTGCCGAGTGCGAATCCCTTCGCCCCGACCAGGCCGGCAAGCAACTGAGTCGCCTCGCCGAACCCGCAGCCGATATCGATGCAGCGTCCACCCACGGGTGGGGGTAGTCGATCGATGACCTCCTCGGTGACCTCGTCCAGCGCGCCCACGAAGACCTCGCGGTTCTTCTTCCACCGCTCGAAGAGGACCGTGTCCCAGGCCCTGACCGCTTCCTCGTTGGCGGGTGCAACCGCCCCGGCAGACGGTGATTGAGTCATTGCGGAAAACCTAGCAGCGGGGATGGAGTCGGCGTGATATCGGAGCCCAACCTTGATCGATTCCAGATAACAGGTAGGGTTCGGGGCCGTGCCGGTGAATGCGGAATATGAGCGACTGCTGCGTGACGCCGACCTGCGGGTCACGCGCCCGCGCCTGTCAGTGCTGGACGCGGTCTACGAGCATCCGCACGCCGACACGAACTCGATCATCGGCTTCGTGCGTGAGGACCTCGGGGACGTATCCCATCAGGCGGTCTACGACGTGCTTCGCGCACTCACGGGCGCCGGCCTGGTGCGGCACATCCAGCCGCCGGGCTCGGCCGCGCGATACGAGTCGAGGGTTGGCGACAACCATCACCACATCGTCTGTCGTTCGTGCGGTTCGATCGCCGACGTCGACTGTGCCGTGGGCACCGCGCCCTGCCTGAAGGCGTCCGACGACCTCGGCTACGCGATCGACGAGGCCGAGGTCGTCTACAGGGGCCTGTGCCCCGAATGCTCAAGCCAGGCAATCAATCCTGAACAAGCCCCCTGAACGCCGAAAGGTTCCCCATGTCCGAAAGTCCTGATGCCGTAGTTGGAGAGATGAACGACGAGGAGGACGGCGGCTGTCCGATGCGCGCCCCGCACCCGACCGAGGGCGGCAACAGCCAGGATTGGTGGCCGAGTCGGCTCAACCTCAAGATCCTCGCCAA
>JBBQZJ010000289.1:0-1624 GCA_038207805.1 Actinomycetales bacterium
GCCCGGCCGCAGCGTCATCGGCCCCTCGACGACGACTCTCTACACGGTCGGCACCATCAAAGACGTTCTCGTTTCGCCGCTCGGGCCGGGCGAGCCCACCGGGGTGCGCAAGTACGTCAGCATCGACGGTGGCATGAGTGACAACGTGCGGCCGGCGCTGTACGCCGCCAACTATTCGGTGCGTCTCGTTAACCGCGCAAGCGATGCCGCGCCCGCGCTAGTTCGGGTCGCCGGCAAGCACTGCGAGTCGGGAGACATTGTCGTGCACGCCGACTATCTCCCGGGCGATGTGCGGCCGGGTGATCTCGTGGGCATCCCAGCGACGGGTGCCTACGGCTGGGCAATGGCCAGCAACTACAACTATGCCGCGCGCCCCCCGGTCGTGGCCGTGCTCGATGGTGTGGCGCGTCTGATGGTGCGGGGCGAGACCGAATCCGACCTACTGGCCCGGGATACTGGAGTTCAATCATGATCGAATACCGAAACCTGCGCGTGGCCATTCTTGGCGGCGGCAGCGTGGGTTCCCAGGTGGCTAGCCTGCTCCTGGAGCACGGATCCGAGCTGGCAGCGAGGGCGGGTGCCGGTCTCGAACTGGTGGGTGTCGCGGTCCGTGACCCGAAAGCGGCGCGCGATACGCCCATACCGCCCGAGCTCATCACCACAGACGCCGAGTCGCTCATTTTGGGTGCCGACATCGTCATCGAGCTCATTGGCGGACTCGAGCCGGCGAGAAGCTACATACTTCAGGCCCTGACCAGTGGTGCGGATGTCATCACGGCCAATAAGGCGGTGCTGGCTAACCACGGTCCAGAACTGTTCGAGGCCGCCGAGCAGGTGGGCGCGCAACTCTATTACGAAGCCGCAGTGGGCGGCGCGATTCCGATCATCCGGCCGCTGCGCGACAGCCTCGCGGGCGACCGGGTGAGGCGCATCCTCGGAATCGTTAACGGGACCACGAACTACATTCTCGATCGCATGGATACCCAAGGCGACACGCTCGACGAGGCACTCGCCGAGGCGACCCGCCTCGGTTATGCCGAAGCCGATCCGACGGCAGACGTCGAGGGATTTGACGCCGCCCAGAAGGCCGCGATCCTCTCCAGCCTCGCCTTCCACACGGCCGTGCCGCTCGCCGCCGTGTATCGGGAGGGCATGACCGGCATCACCCTGGATCAGGTGCAAGCCGCTCGCCGCGATGGCTACGTCGTCAAACTGCTCGCGATCTGCGAGCGCCTGACGGATGCCGAGACCGGTATCGAGGGCGTCAGTGCGCGAGTGCATCCGGCTCTCGTACCGCTTGACCACCCCTTGGCAGCCGTGCACGGAGCCAACAACGCAGTATTCGTTGAAGCCGAGGCGGCTGGAAGTTTGATGTTTTATGGCGCGGGCGCTGGCGGAGTGGAGACCGCCTCGGCCGTGCTCGGCGACCTTGTTTCGGCTGCGCGGCGCCACGTCGCTGGCGGCCCAGGAGTGGCCGAATCGACCCACGCAAACCTCGCTGTGCTCGCGATCTCGCGCGTCACGACCCGTTACCAAATCACGCTCACAGTGGTCGATGAGCCCGGGGTGCTGGCCTCGATTGCGACCCTGTTCAGCGATCACGGGGTCTCTGTCGAGACCGTGT
>JBBQZJ010000290.1:0-1554 GCA_038207805.1 Actinomycetales bacterium
TGAACGTGCGCGGGTAGCCCATCGCATCGCCGTGGGCACGAAGTATGCGCACGCACGCACTGTGGAAGGTGCACACCCACATCGCCTTGACCATTGGCCCGACCAGCGCCGCGACCCGGTGCTTCATCTCGTCGGCAGCCTTGTTGGTGAACGTGATCGCCAGAATCGACGATGGCGGCACACCGTCATGAATCAGGTGCGCGATGCGATGCGTGAGCACCCGCGTCTTGCCCGAACCAGCGCCCGCAACGACGAGCAACGGCCCGCCACGATGCACCACCGCATCGAGCTGGTCAGGGTTCAAAGACGCCAGATCGAGCGGATCGACATCGAACAATGACTGGTCGCTCATGGTTCTCCCATCCTACGGATGAGCGTACTCAAGGGGTCCGACAGAGAGTCCGTGAGCCGTTCGAGACAGCGGGCAGTTCAACTCAGCGGGCCTACCAGGGAAATGGGCCGCTGATTTCGTAGATGATGCCCTGCGTCGAGCTGATTCCGCGTTGCGAGCCGACGTAGACCCTGCGCCCGTCCGGCGACACGTTCACGCCCGTCAGTTCACTGCTGGGCTGGCCGGTGAGCCGCGCGACCACGGTGGCACGGCCGCTCAGCTCGACCGCGACCAGCTCCATGTTGCCCCCGTCCTCGCAGACCAGCAGGTCGTTCCCAGGCGTCACGGCGATGTTGTCCACCCCACTCAACACGGAGCCGGGCGCCGGCTGATACAGCACATCCATTCGCTCGTCGACGATGTCGTAGCGCCACACCCGGTTGTCGTATTTGGTCGTCAGGAACACCTGTCGCCCGTCCATGATGCACAGGCCTTCTCCTCCCCTGAATCGGGTTGCCGCCACCTGCGCCCTGCATTGCACCGTCGCCGCCGACGGATCGGGGAGGGCGAGCCAGGTGACCCTGCCATCGGTGTCCAGCAGCGCTGCCTCCAGCACCCCACCGACGAGCCCGGAAAGCAGGTACCGGTAGCGGTAGAAGAATCCGTCGGGTTCGTCCTCGGACAGGTACACCGCTCGGCGGCCACCGTCGACCGCCGCTGCCTCATGCGCGAACCTGCCCATCGCTAGGTGTTGCGACGTGGGGCGCACGCCTGTCGGGTCCACCTCCCAGACCGTGCCGCGGTCGACCTCCTCGCAGGCGAGCCATGTACCCCAGGGGGTGATCCCGCCGGCGCACGCCCGATTCAGACCAGTGAGCACCCCCTGCGCGGCGATCACGGAACCACCTGCGTCGAACTGCAGCGCAGCCACGCCTCCTCCGCCGTTCGATGACTCGCCGTTCCAGAGCAACCACCAGCCACCGTCGGCGCCAGACACGATGCCGGCACCGTCCGGATTGTTCAAAAACGTGTACGAGGTGCCCGAGATCTGCTCGCCGCTACGAGCAATCACGCGACTCGAGAAACCCGGGGGCAGCAGAAAGCCGTTGCCATCGGGCGCGCTGCCAAGCGCGGGGAAGCGCCCGATGCGAGCTGCGGGTAGACCGCCAGCGGCCGGCCCCGGCACGGCGCGGGAGATGGCCGCCGCTGCTCCGGCAACGCCT